>JAGQPC010000712.1 GCA_020426925.1 Planctomycetales bacterium
AGCGGTTCCACGCTGAGGTCAAAGGCCTCAAGCGGATGTAGAAACGCACTCGATGAGACGCAACAGGAACCGTGCACGCGACCAGAGTTGGCGACGAGAAGCTCCACGCACGTGAAACGAGACAACACGTCGCGACCACGCAGCAATTTCGCCAGATCCGCGCAAAAAAAAACCGGCGTTGTGAAACACCGGTTCATCTTACCAAGCAAAGCTCAGCCCGTGTGATTACGGGCCGTCGTTGGAGCTTGCGCTGCTTAGCTGCGATAAGACTTGAAGTACGCCGTTTAGATGAGCCAACCGAGGACCAAAACGATCGACGAATTCATTCAACATGAACTCACCGTCCAGCAGAACGTCTGCGTTGTCGTTGATTTCCTCAGTAACGGTCTCTAGAAATCGCGTTTGGATCTGCCCAAGCGTTTCGGCGGCGTCCCGACATCGCTTTGCCAAACGCGGATTTGCTTGCTTCCACTGCCCCAGCTCGTTCGCACGTTGTCGCTGGGCAGCGTTCATCGTTTGTATCAACTGTTCCAGCAGTTCATTTTGTCGCTTTTGAGAATCGACTAGCTCGCCCAAGAGGCCAGAAACCGAATCGTTCGAAACAGGTTTGCTCGATGCAGTAGCAGGAGTCACATCGATATGAGTAAACAGAGGATGAGCCGGTCGTTCGCTGTCGGACATGTTTCACTTTCTAAGCAACGTTAATCTGGTAGCAATGCTGCCAAGAGTCCCAGTATATCCAGCTTGGACAGCAATTGTCCACTAATTGCCAAGTAATCCTCGGGGTTTGCGCTAGAAGCTGCAATCTACTATCAATGCAAGCGATATGGTCGTTAAAGCTCCAGGACAAAGTCGCCGATCAAACCCAAATACATTCAGAGTGTTGAATTGCGGTGGTACATGACCGACTCGTCGAAATCGGATCCATATGGTTTTCTCTCGGTAGTAAAGCTTGCCGGTGGCACTGTCGTTGGCGGTTATCTCCTTTTGAACGCGTTAGGCAGGCCGATCGAATTCCACTGCACGGAAGCGTTGAAGCCGACACGTGCCCAAGAGATCCTCTATGGCCCTACGCTAACTCCGTTCATCTACTCGGAACAGCTGGGACAGTCGCTCATCACCGCTGCTAAAACCCACGCCCAAGTCGTCTTCACAGACGCAAGCCCCGCGCTCGACCTGCGTAAAGTACTCGACGTGCCTGTTATCTTAGTGCGCGATTCCTCCGAACTAGCGTCTGATGAGAAACCGCTGCGCGAAGTGGCCATTGGCAAGAACCGACTGTTCTTTCACATCGAATGCGGTGATCGGTGGCAAACCGAATTTGAAAAGTGGCAACTCGAACTGTGCGATTGGAATCTAGTCGAACCCTTCACGCGAATTCATGAAGCGATTGCGGAAACGCATAAGGCAGCATGATCTCCCGCTCTGCCCGTGAGGACCGTTCGATGTCTGCATGTCAGCCTGACAACGCGAATGTAATTTCCACGTTGATCGACGACCCGCTGCCGCGAGTCGCTTCGACGGGCTGGAACGCCGCACTGCAGCGAGCCCCCACCATCGGTACGGTGGCGATCGACATCGCAAGCGAAGCGGCCAAGGTCTTTTCAGTCTCGCTCAACACGAAACCCATCAAGACGAAAGCGTTTGCCTTCCCCAATGGCTGCGCCGTTTCGTTCGTTGGCCAGCGGAAGGAGCAGCCCGAAAAACGCAAACCTATAAAAGCCACAATAGATTCAAAAAACGGCGATCCCGATGCGGCCGAGAACAAAACTCCAGCACGGATCCTACCTCCGAAAGACACGATCAAGCTGGAAGATCGATTGTACTACTTGCTCCAGCCGCCGCTCGAATCGATTCTTTCCGCTCCAGAGCTTGAACTTCCGTTCGAACCGTTTCCTTATCAGCTTTCCGGAATCGGTTTCCTCTATCCCCGCCACGCCGCGATTCTCGCCGACGAAATGGGATTGGGGAAAACGATGCAGGCGATTACGACCATTCGTTTGTTGCTTCATTCAGGCGACATTTCAAACGTGCTGCTGATTTGCCCGAAGCCATTAGTTTCCAATTGGCAACGCGAGTTTTCCTTGTGGGCGCCGGAGATTCCTGTTTCGATCATTGCAGGCAACCAGGCTCGTCGCGAGTGGCTGTGGAAAATGAAAGACGCGCCGGTCAAGATCGCCAACTACGAGCTAGTGCTTCGAGACCAACAGGTCGTTCTTGATGACGACGTCCATTTCGATTTGGTCGCATTGGACGAAGCGCAACGCATCAAGAATAAATCCAGTTCATCCAGCGAAGTCGTCCGAGGAATCTCGCGAACTCGGAGCTGGGCACTTACCGGAACGCCAATCGAAAACTCGGTCGACGACCTTGTTGGCATCTTCGACTTTTTGTCTGACGGATACCTGCGCTGCGGCATGACGCCTCGCCGGATGCGAGAAGCAACTCGTGATTACATCCTGCGGCGCACCAAAGACAAAGTGCTGACCGACATGCCGCCGAAGATGTTTCGCGATGCGTCTCTGAGCCTATCGGCGGAACAGTACAGCTCGTACACCATGGCGGAAAAAGAAGGCGTCGTGGAACTGGCCGAAATGGGCGAATCGCTCACCATCCAGCACGTGTTTGAACTGGTATTGCGATTGAAGCAGATTTGCAATTTCGATCCGGTGACGCAGCAGAGCAGCAAAGTCGATCGCTTGGTCGCAGACTTGGAAGAAGTCGCGGCCAGCGGAAAAAAGGCCATCATCTTTAGTCAGTGGGTAAAGTCGCTAAGCATCCTGAAAAAACGTTTGGCACAGTTCAATCCGATCGAGTATCATGGTCAAATCCCCTCGAAGAAACGTGAAACGGTCATCGATCGATTTCGCAACGATCCAGACTGTTCAGTTATCCTGATGAGCTACGGTGCGGGCAGCGTCGGGCTGAATCTGCAATTCTGCGAATACGTATTTCTGTTCGACCGTTGGTGGAATCCTGCCATCGAAGATCAGGCAATCAATCGAGCTCACCGCATCGGCGCTGCTGGCCCGGTAACCGTGACTCGTTTTGTTTCTGTGGGAACAATCGAAGAACGCATCGACGAGATTCTGTCTGAAAAACGAGAACTCTTCGCCACGGTTCTGGACGGCGCCGAAGGCCCGACGAACTTGGGGCTTTCGCAAGACGAAATCTACGGACTATTCAATTTGCGGACTCCTGTCCGAAACGCAGCATAGGCGTTTCCGAGCGAGATCTACTTCACTCTCCCTTTCGTGCTGTGCGTCGGTTTTTGAAACGGTTGGAATTCGCATGAAGAGAGCTGTTCCATGAACGTCTACGCGGAATCGCTCGCTTGCTGAGCGCACTGTTCGAGCCAACAGACATTGATGAGGTCCGCCCGATCGAGATCTGAACTAATCAGAGAATGGGAAGACGAAAGTCGCAAGCGTTTCGTTTCGGACGCGACAGGCTGAGCGCAGACGAAATCTTGTGGAACTACGACAGCTCAGTTGGCTCAACGAGGTGCATCATGCCAACGTGTTCTTTGGCGTTAATCCCAGACGAGCTCGCGGTGCAAGTCGAAAAGCGGACGTCCTGACTTGCCGCTCGATATAGGCCGACATAGAGAACGTGACGCCTGAAGTAACTCGCTGACACTGCGAAGAATCGCAACTTCCACAGCCAAGCATATTGATCGACAGCGGCTCTGGAGTCCATGTCTATTGGCTCCTCGATGTACCGGTGATGTTTGCAGGTGAGTAGTCGAGTTCTCAATTCGAAGCGGCGTAAAACAGTTGTACGCCCGAATCGGGGCAGACGCGACGAGCGATGTGAATCGGCTCTTGCGATTGCCAGCATTCTGGAATACACAGTCCTGGAACACACAGTCCTGGAATACATTGCTCGGCACGACTTGGGAAACTCTGCGAAGGGCGGGTTTCATCCGCCGGACGACATCCTCTTCTACGCCAGTGAAATCGGTCTCGTTGCTGACGACGTTCTGGCAACTGGCAAAATCATCACCAGTAAACTTGAGTTGTCGTACTACGAGAGGCAATCCTTATTCTTCACGGCCATGGGCGAACTGCATGCGCTCCCTCTGCTGGTGGAGCGAAATCGAGAAATCGAATGTAGCTGCCAGAGCGCAAGCAGCCAGCAATTCCACACCAGCTATCCGCAACCATTCGCGAAATGGCACGTCGCGAACACGCGTTTGAGAACTATTGGGTAACAAGTTGTATTCTCGGAGTAGCATCCACTGTTGCAATGGTCACCGACCAAATTGAGTTGGCGACTGCGAAGCCGCGTTCGCCAATTGCCCTCGTCTGCGCGGTCCCTGTGCCGAAACAAGTTTCGGCGTGGCGTTGCCGGCGCAGATCATTGCGAAGAAGAGCAAGCCTAAATCCTGACATTCGCTTGACACTCCGCAGTCCTGTGACGTCATCACCGTTCATGCTCGTCTGGAGTCGTCCCGACAATCGAAGTGAACCAGGCTACGATGACGATCACGAAGGTGGAAACGGGGCCAACCATGTTGGCATGGAAAGGGAATCGGTACCACGCAGAGTTACTCCCTAAATGCGGGAAGAGCGTGCCCCATACGATCACTAGAATACCTGCGATCGCGCCGAGCATCGCGCCAAACGAAGTCGCCTTGCGGACGATGATTCCGACCAGAAATAATCCCAGCATGGCACCTCCGAAAATGCTGGAGAATTTCCACCACACATCGAGTACTGTTTCCTGAGTGATCATTAGCAGGCTCGCGAGCGTGCCGATCAGTAGAAACAGCG
>JAGQPC010000713.1 GCA_020426925.1 Planctomycetales bacterium
GTCTTTATGAAAAAGATCTTCCCGCGACCTGGGTGCAAGGTGACTGGACAGGTGACGGAAGGTTTGAATCGGGAGACCTCGTGCGGGCGTTGCAAGAAACGAAGTATTCGTTCGATGCATTGCCGAAGAAGCATCGCTCGGCAGACGTCGCGACGATTATTCTGGATGATCTCGATCGAAAAGCGAAGAAGGATTTCCGCTAACCAAAGTCCGAGCGACCCGAAGACCGTACGCCGAATTCGCTCTTTCTGGGATATCACTGTAGCGAATCGCCGAGCGAACCAATGCCGGGGACGGTTGCCCGGCGTGGCCGCCGCGCTGAGCTCGCAAACGCTTGACGGTCCGGCTTGTGGCTGACCGATCAGAGTACTTGGCAGGAAAGTCGTGACACCACTCGAGCGCGTTACCGTACATATCAAACAATCCAAACTCGTTGGGCATAAATGACGCGACTGGTTTCATTGTCGCATTAGCGTCGCCATACCACGCGTATTCGGAAAGCAGCTCAGGCGTTTCACCGTGAAAGTACATCGTGCTAGTGCCGGCTCGACACGCAAATTCCCACTCTGCTTCGGTCGGCATTCGATATCCAAGGCGATTCATTGAATCGGGCGTCTCTCGATAATACCCATCGACAAACTGCTCGTAGCACCATTCGTCTTCATCGTAGCCTGCCTGTTGGCTCAACCAATTGCAGAAAGCGGCAGCGTGGTGCCAATTGACCGCGACTTGAGGCTTTGATAGTGATTTTTGCTCGACGATGTCGTCAGAAAACGGGGCACGTCCTGCATCGGCAATGTAACGCTGGAATTGCTCGACAGTCACTTCGGAATCGGCCAATGCTATGGCACGACTCTGCCGAAACAGGTGGCGTGATTCCGATTCGTACGGAGGCGGGTCAGTGCCCATCATGAAGTCTTTCAGGTCAATTCGCACCATCGTCGATCGTAAGACCTCATCGACAAACCACTGATTTTCTTCGCAAGTCGTTGTCGGTTGTACTTTTGCTTGCAATGTCGCAACCTCGCGTCGATGCCCCCAGGACGACAGCAAGCACAACGCCGCACCGTGGACGTTAGAGTTCCTGTCGCTGACAAACCAGTCTTTCACGCGGTCGACAAAATCAGTTCGTTGCGGGGCCGGGACTGCGGAAGATTCGTACCGACTGAGCATCAACAGCAAAGCCGCCCGCAATCTGGAATTCGGCTCGGTAAGCATCAACCGGTCGATCACAAATCGAGCGTCGAGTCCAAGTTGATTTGCTTTCGAAATGAATCTCGCTCGGATTCGCGGATCTTCATCTGACATGAGCAACGGCCACGCTTGTTCACCTTTGCCTTCGCGGATGAGTCCGACGGCAGCACGCACGACTCTCGCTACAGCCCGTTCTTTTTCGCCCGCGGTAGAACTGTCTGATCGAAATTGGGCGACACTGTCATCGAGGTACGTAAGAAGTCGCGAGGTCGTTTCTTGATCTCGGGGAAGCAACCCAAATGTTTTCGGGAAATGTTCGTCGTCACGCTCGATCACAAGTCGCGTCAGAATTGCCGCGTCATCCGGCACAAGGGCAACCAGCCATTCCGCCGCATTCTGACTTTCAATTCCTGCGTCGTCTGCGAATGTGGCAAGAAGTGGTTGCGTCAGTGAATGGGACGAATTGCGCAAGTACTCGATCACTTGCTGATCTGGAGGCGACTTCTGGATAACCGACGTAACACGTTGTGCTGTTTCCGGAAACAGTTCTAGAGGTTCACTGTTTGAAAACGAGAGAACGCACGCCGCGTTGAACGCACATTTGTTTGGTCGGTCCGGATCCACAAGCAAATCATTCAATTGCTTTTTGAACGGCTCGGGCAACTCACCATCAATCGTCTGCTGCACCGCGAACAAATCGTACAGACTCGCGTTCGCAAACCAATTCAGCGTCCGATCAGGCATTGTGCCACGGAGTTTAGTTACCGCAATCCCAGGCCAATCTGGCTCACTTTCAGCTGCCTCGTTGGCCGTGCGACGAGTTACTTCCGCCAGAGCCTCTGGACCAAGGCCTGCCAATTCGTCGATGGTCGCCGCGACTAATTCCGGACGTGAATCTTCCAGGCGATTGACCAAAAGCCGGATGCGTTCTGTTTTTCTGACTGAATTGACGTAGGCAAATCCAAGAATAATAACCACGCAAGCGGCGACGGCGGTTGTCGCGCGGCGCAGGTCCCGCGTGATCGCATCGGCCATCATGGCTGTTTGCTCTTCCGTCCATTGTTTCCGAGAAGTACCGCAATGAACCTTCAGTAATTCCACAAACGTTGGAAGGACGCGTGAGTCGCCATCTGCATGGCGCCAAGCTTCCGTGCGATCCGTGAGCAAGCGTCGAGCACGTCCCGAAAACGTTTGCAAGTCGTCCCGATACAGCCAGTTCCGAATCGACGGCACCAAATAATCATGCGTCAACTGATAATGGGCCACGTCTGCTTCCGCCGATTCTCGTTCCACGTGAGTCAGTGAAATTAGACGTAGCTCACTGTCCAGAATTCGAATCAGCTCGTCAAAGTCCGATTCCGTCCGACACGACGCGACTTCCTTCAGTTCATTGAGTGACCGTTCTACACCCCGAATTGAAGAACCAGTCATTGGAAGCAAAAGTGTCAGGATATTCTTTGCGGCCTGCTTCAGCACACGGTTCTGCGGCGGGGCCGAATCGGCATTGAACATCTCATCCAAGAATCGCACGCCAATCCCTTTTGTCCCGCCAGATTGTTCGAGTGTCGTCGGAGTCCACGGTTTCGACTTCAGCATTTCTGCAAAAACAGCGAGTTTGACCGGAAGCACACGGCCATCAGAGTCTGATAGTTCGGTAACGCTTTGATCGATGAATTCCCGCGCGGAACTGTCTAACTCAGGAGCTGTCTCGAAACGTCCATATGCTGTGCCGAAACTGACGAGTACACGTTTCGAGTGTTCCAAATCGAACAAATCAATCGCGCGACAGTTATCGTTGCGTAGCGGAATATCAAGTTCGTTCATGAAACGAGTTGCTGCCATCCAGTATTCGTCGCGCAACATCAGAACACACTGCACGCTTTGTCCGTCACACTGGCGAAGAGCCGATTTAATTTGAGATTCGGAACGTGCGTTGGCAAACCACTGCTCGAACTGATCTATAAACAGAACGACCTTGCGTCGACCGCTCGCGGAAAGTTCCGTTCGAACCGACTTCATCGCATGTAAGAGACCGGCTTCGACGTCGACGAATTCAAATTGGTTTGCGAGAGCCTGAACGATATCTTGGTCCGTTCGATCGGGCGTTGCGTTTACGTGGATGGCTACAATTCGACGTGGCAACTGCGGGATCAGCCCAGCTTTCACGAACGAACTCTTTCCGCAACCAGATGGACCGTAAAGAAGCCCGACACGCGATGTATCTGCCGTTTCTGCCTGTTCGCACCAGCGTTTCCAGAACGCAATGGACTCTGGCATTCCCAATCGATCTCTTGGACCCGGTAGCAATTGCAAAAAGAATTCGGCATCGCTTGGATCATACGATCGGAGGCCGCGAGGGACGATAGTCGCCTGAGACAAACGCGTTCGTGGAGCGTGGCAGTCCGACTGCCGTGCATCGAGGACTTGCTGCAAATCGTCGGCAAGATCTCCTGCGTTTGAATAGCGATCGGACGGACGTTTTTCCAAACACTTGAAACAGATACGCTCGAGTTCTTGTGGAATCTGCTTGTTGGTCTGGCGCGGCGGTCGAGGCTCGAGCGACTGAACACGTTCGAGCACGTCCTGTGTCCGGTCACCGACGAATGGGAGCGAACCTACAAGCAGCTCGTACAGCACGACCCCAAGGCTGAAAATGTCGGACCTTCCATCGACGAGATGCCCTTCACCTCTCGCTTGCTCTGGACTGAGATATCCCAGCGAACCTGCCTGCCACACCGGATTGCCGTAGTCGACATCGCGGAGCGCAATGCCAAAGTCGACAAGAACCGGCATACCATCGTTAGTCACCAGGATGTTCGACGGTTTGATATCGCGATGAACGATACACTTTTCGTGAACGGTTTGCAGGGCGGCAGCAAGTGTCGCAACGAGGGCCACTGCTTCGTCCCATTTGATTTCAGCGGCACGCTTGCCGAGCGGTTTCCCGTCAACGAATTGAGAAACGATGTAGGGCTTGCCATCCTCCTGCACTTGCACGTCATAGATCGAAACGATATTTGGATGATCGATCTTTGCTAGAGTTCGAGCCTCTGCCTGTATTCCACCCGGCAAGTTATCACCACCGACAATTGCAGGGCAGGGCACTTTGATGGCGACGCGTCTGTGTAGCTCCTCATCATCGCAAAGGAAAACTCGGCCAAACCCACCTGCACCCAACAGGTCGCGAACAACATAACGGCCGATCCTTTCGGGAACGTCGTCTACTGCAGGTGGCGATTCAGATGGCTCTTCAGATTCGTCGCCAACAAGCACTGCCAGTCGAGTCTCACAACGCTCACACGTATCTACGTGCGATTCCAGTTTGGCAGTGGCAACGCCGTCCAACCTATCACTAAGGAAGTCGAGCAGGTCCGAGTCAGCTGGACATGCTTCGCAAGTTGCGGTTGCGCCGCAGTTTGGACACGCTTCATTCAGTCCATCTGCAAGACTGTACCGCGTCGAGCACGTTGGACAAATCTGACTGGACATGAATGTTCACTTAGTTGGTGCGAGTAGCATCGAAACTTCTTCACGGATCATGCGAATTACTTTGCTCTTTGCCTTGTAAACCGCGGCGATGCTCATTCCCGTAGTGCCCGATGCAGCCCGAGCCGATGCGCCATCTCGCGTGGCTATATAGGCTTGCCAAGTTCTCGGTTCGACACGCTCTTGAACAAGTCGCTCGGCATCAAAGATGACATCGGTGTGTATTTGTGACGTGACCGACTCCGCAAGGTCATCGACAATGTGTGGTTGAGAATCGAGCATCAACTTGACTCGAGTATCCCCCGATCCTTGGTCGGCGCGAACTTGTTTGGATCGCAGAGCATCGCGCACGGCATTGCGTGTTACCGTTCGCAGCCATGCGCGAAATTTCTTATCGGGATCATAAGTGAAGTCCTGCATGACGACGACAAGTTTCAACAGAACGTTCTGAGCGATATCTTCGGCTTCGGCATCTTGAACGCGAAAAACACTTCGAATCAGCTCAAGCATCGAAGGGCGATACCTGGCCACAAAGTCTTCCCAAGCGAGGTCCGACCGAGGGTCCTTGCACTTCAGCAATAAGGAAAGATTTGTCGTTGGCCATGCGTCGGACATGATATTAGCCTTGCTAAGACCGGCAGCAAGTATAGGCCGAGTGCTGTTGGCGGTCCGTATGCACACCGCAAGTTAGTACTCGCGTCTCAAATCATCTCCACTATTATGCGCTTTCAATATCTTAACGCGCGGCTGCCAACTGGTCTCATCGAGTAACGGAAACTCGTTGTTTTGCGGAGAAAGAAACAGCCAGGAACGTTTCCGAGATTTTTTTCAATTTGGTGTCAGGTTCTTCATTTCGCCCGTACAGGTCTGCGAATTCGGCTCGTGCCGCCGCATGGGCGAACTTACCAATCTGTTTTTCGCTAATGAAAGGACCTGACCATGTCAAAAACGCAAGTAACCTTAATCCAACGACTCTCCGGTTTCGGTAAAGCACGGGACCCACGCAAACGAACGAAAAAAATCCTAAATCCAGAAAAACTCGAAGACCGCCAGCTGAAAACAGTAAGTGTGTTCGCCGATGAAGCTCAATTCATGGATTCGGTTGGCGAAGTCGCAGGCCCCATCGACTTCCCTCTTGGGCAAACTGGCCAAGT
>JAGQPC010000714.1 GCA_020426925.1 Planctomycetales bacterium
GACGAAACGAAACTCGTCCCGACGTTGGTTGTGCCGGAAGGACTTAGGATCGCCTAAAGATCAAAATTGGTGGGCCGATCTAGCTGCACGATGTTTGACGCACTTCTGCAGTTTTTTTAGATCAGAAATATTCCGTGTTCGCCTGAGTCGTTGCTGTCAAAAAATCCTTGGGCGCATGCATAAGGCTGTAGTAATGTTTGTGCTACCTACCCATTCTTCGACGACGATCAAAGTCAATTCGATTCCACTTTCAGCACCATCCGAATTTCGTTGCCGGTTTCGTTGAACGACACTTCGTCCATGAAGTTGCTGATCAACGTCAGGCCGCGACCACCGGCTTCAGAAAGATGTTCGGGCTTCTTCGCGATTGAAAGAGCTGCCTTGTCGAATCCTTTCCCTTCGTCTCGGATCACAATTTGGACTTTAGTGCGAGAGATGTCCATCGCAAATCGAACTCGACGGTCTTCGGCTGACGCATTGTGTTCGGCCATCCACTCGGCAAGATTGCCTTCCCGTATCGCGTGGCGTGCTGACGCAACGTCGTGAGTTGACAGTGCAAAATTGCCGTGGAGCGTCGCGTTTAACATTGCCTCTTCGACCGCGACAGCCACGTGTCGCACAATCGATTCGTCGCCGACCCGCAACAGAGTCATCGCTTCGCAAACAAACTCCAGCAATGGCGGGATCAAAGACGGGTCCGTTTCCAAATTGAACTGATGACGCGTGTTGGTCGTCTGCGTCATTAAGCGTTCCTTGGAAAGTCGCGCATGCCTCAACGCCAAGACCTGTTCCACAGTGTCTGCCAGCGTTTGCTTCATCGCGCTTTTAGGAACATACGATGCGGCACCGGCGGCCAGCGCTTCGACCGCAAGGTCTTCGCTGCCTCGGCCCGTCACCAGCACAACAGGGATTTGGGGAAACAAGCCGCTCGACCGCCGACAGAGCTCAAGGCCATCGATCCCGGGCATTTGAAGGTCCGTCACAACGATGTCGGGCGTGACGTCTTCGATCATGGACATCGCTTTTTCACCGTCTTCGGCAAACTCAACGATCCACTCAATATCGCGGCTGAGAAGTCCCCCGATGATTTGACGATCAGTAGCAGAATCATCCGCGACGAGAATAAATGGCATCTTCAACTCCTCTCGGCCAATGTTCATTGACCAATACAAACACGTTGCTGAAATGCCGCTCCCGATTCCTGCCTGACATTATACTGGAAGCAGGCTCGACCTCAAAATCACGTATGCCAAAAAACTGCGACCTTCATTCACGTCGAGCGTTTACTAGCGGGATATTGCTACAAATCCTAAAAAAACGCGACGATGCTCACAGCATCATCGCGTTGGTTGGAAGGATTTGGTTACAAACGCTCGAAAGTGGTAGCAGTCGCCCGGTCCGCCTTCCCCGCGTCTGTTAACGGCGTCGTCTTCTCGCAGCTAAAGCCAGCATTCCTGCCAGCAGCAACACCGACGAGGACGGTTCTGGTACGACCGAAAGGCTGAAGTCGTCGAACATCGCGGACTGAGGATTCGCCATCGCATCGACTCCATTCACCATTTTGGCTTGGACTCGCAGCGAACCGCCTGCTGTCGAACCACTGAACGAAAACTGCTCGAAAGCGCCTCCGGTGTCGACGGCTGTTAAATCCAGAAAGCCGATTCGGGCATCGTTCTCCAGAAGCTCAACAAATGTGCTCTCCGCTTGATAGTTTGCTTCTTTGCGGAAGAAGAATGACACTTCGTAATCACCAGCAGGCGCCGCGACGTCTTGATACAACGTTGCGTTGGCAGGTGGATCGCCGCCGTCGGCTTGATTTCCCTCGAACGCCTTCAGCCACACACCGATCCCAGGTGTTCCGGTCGGATTGCTGGCCCATGGAGCATCTTGGAATTGAGCAGCGGTCCCGGTGCCGTCAGGCGTGCTGACGTCCAAAACCCAGAACGGGTTGCTTTGCGAGTTGGAGTCGACAAGTCAAAGCTTGGATCCTCAAGTAAGTTGCCGGCCTGCGCCGATGAAATGGCCACGAGTACGAACAAGCAAGCTGCCTGCAGTCTGATCCGCATTATTCCTACCTCAAAGTATCAAATAAACTCGGTTACCAAACAACGATCATCAACGGTTCGCCACCTTCGGCGTAATTAACTACGTTGACGGCGTGCACCGAGTAAACCAAGCAGGCCAAAACCAAGCAGCACCGACGTCGATGGCTCGGGCACGAAGGCATTGTAGTGTCCCGCGACCGCGTCGGCACTCAGCGCAGAATCGTAAACGGCGACTCCCAAGATCGTGCCATTCAAAGCATCGACGCTGCCGCCGTTCGAGTGATTGTAGGCATGGCCAAGTCCCGTCAACCCAGACAGAGCGAAGGAAACGCCAGGCTGAGTTTCTGCCAAAGCTCCATTGACGTAAAACGAAGTTGAACTTCCGTCCATTACGTATGCGATTTGCGTATCGGAATTCAGAACGTAGTCCGTGCCAAAGGTAAAGTCTGCGACGCCGAACGCTGTCGCACCAAACTTCCCTGTGTTGTTCCATTGATCGAGCTTCAATCCAGCACTGGCACCAGCAGGCGCGTTCAGCGAACCCATAAAGGCGCTGCTTGCGCCGCCGACATCAGCGTTGTAGATGAACTCATAGGTTACGCCACCATTCGTCGAAATATCGTAAGTGCCAATGTCAACTTGAGTCGGCGCTGAGATGTTGGTGTTTGTGTAGCCGGGACCGTCTGCTTGAATAGCGGCCGACCAACCAGATATTCCCTGGGCGTTAACAGTATTCGCACACAGAATCGCGACTGCGATGAAAGAAGTTACAAGTGTCAGTCTCATTGTCGTCAAACTCCTGTTGGCTTGAAATGACGGACCCATGAGGTCGAACCAAGAGGAGCTGAAAATGCGAAGCACGTCGATCCTAAGACCTGCTCTCAACGAATGTCGAGAGTCCCAATTGGTAGAGTTTGATGGGTCCGGATCAGTAGCGTTGTCCTGTAAAGCAGAAATGTCAGAACGGATAGTGTAGTGGAAGTTGCTCCCGCGTCTATGCATTGATTTTGGCGAACCTTGAAAAGGTTCATTGGATTGAACACAACCGATCCGCATGGTCAAGAAGCTGATGTTCCGATCTTCACAAACCGCTGTGAGCGTCTGGAATTTGCTCGTGTTCTTGCAGTCTGTGTTAGCTTAATTTCCACTACGATTGGATCTTGCGCCGAGACCAGTGACGCTGCTTGGGGGAGCAAATTAGACTCGCACATCATATACTGACGCAGATTAGTCCCCTGTTAAGCTATTGTTCGCTCACTGGCAAGCAAAGGACTTTTTTCACACCTAGGAAACGTACCCATGATTCGGCTATCGACGCGGACTCTCTTCGTGTTTCTCGCAATTGCTACGCTTGCATGCTCTTTCGCCAACGGAGCAGAAGTCTTGGTTAATGGAACTCTGGAAGCATCGGCGTCGCCAACAAATTGGACGCTGGACAATTTCATCACGGACGAACCCGACTTGGTTGTGAACGTCACCGAACAGATTGGTGGCGCGTCGGAATTCGACGAAGGGTTAGGCCTGTTCATTCGGCCGTTCGCAGGGAATGTTGGCACGTATGCAGGGGAAAACTACGCGGTCAATTCGGTTTTAAGTCAGACGGTCAATATTGCTCCGGGCCGCACTTACACGTTTACGGGAAGCGCTCGTTGGCAAGGCGACGGAGACTTCGACACCAATGATGGTTTTTCAGGTGGCGTCGAATTTCTTCTGCCGGAATCGCCGTCCGATCCTGACATGACCGGCGAAGTGCCGTCGCCAACTCAGACTTACTTCCAGATGGAGTTCCTAGATGCAAACGATGCGTTGATCGGAGATCCGATCCGTTTCGATCTGAAAGACGAGCAACTGAACGACAACCTTTGGCTGGATCACAGTGTATCTGGCGTTGCTCCTGCTGATGCCAAACGACTTCGAGTCAGCGCTGCTGCGCTCGACATGGTCGACAATGTAAGTGCGCAAGCAGCTTACTTCGATTCGTTCTCATTGCGCGACAATGTGAGCCCAACTGTCGAACGACTGCAAAACGCTAATCTCGATACCTTAGGTGCTCCGCTGGGGTTCGATGTTGCTGAAGTTCGAGACGGCGCAGACACTCTGATCGGATTCCGAGACTTTGCCAATCACACGGACGATGGTCAACAAGGATTATGGCTGCGAGCATTCGCGGGTGGCGATGGCGAGGTTTCACAGACCGTGAATGCCGCACCTGGCGCGCAGTATGAATTCTCGACATGGTCTCG
>JAGQPC010000715.1 GCA_020426925.1 Planctomycetales bacterium
GCAAAGGCCGCAAACTTTGACACGACATCGGCACGCCTAGATTATGCGTTATGCATTCTGTGGTTCGGCATGATCTATTGGGAAACGGACGGAGCTGCCAGCGTGTTGATGCGAGCTTACCGGACCGGCTTCTATGTTCCGCCTGAAGTGGTGATTTGGGCGACGCGGCTTTGGGTGGGCATAACGATAGGCGTGTCGGTTTATTATCTCTTCCACATCGTTCGTCGTTATCGCGAAGGGCACCCGCCGAGCGTACTGAAGCTGGCATTGCTTGGGATCAGCGGTTTGTTCTATGTGTACGCGTTCCGCTTTACTTCGAGTCATCTGGTCGCATACACACTGTTTGAGGGTTACCACGATATCCAATACTTGGCTATCGTGTGGGTATTCAATCGCAATCGAGTCGACAAGGACCCGAATGCCGGCGCATTCACGAAGTTCTTGTTTCGTCGCAGAGCGATTTTGATTGTCCTGTACGTGATGCTCTGTTTGGGATTTGGGAGTTATCGTTTGTTTGCCGATCAGATCGCCGACGAAACTCTTGCCAAGACGGCGCTCGGGTTAGTGACTGGTGTCGCATTGGTTCACTTTTATTTTGATGGGTTCATTTGGCGAATTCGCGAATCGTCCACCAGTGAGACACTCGACGTTAAGCACGATCAAACCGTTCGCAAACCGTTGGTTCCACTCCAGTTCCGGCATGCGTTACTGTGGCTCGTCCTTGGTCTGCCTGTGATCGGCCTGGGAACCGTCGAAACGATGAGTGGTAGCTCTTCGGATGAAGTGGATCAACGAGCGTACGAAGCAGTTTTGGAAATCCGCCCAGGCAGCCACAAGACTCATTTCATGCTGAGTCAGCTACATGCAAAAAATGGAAATCGTGAGCTGGCACTAGAGCACGCCAGAAAGGCGACGGAATATCGTCCCAGCTACGACGTCAACGATGTTCAATACGTCGACTTGTTGATGGAAGATTTTGAAGCGTTGACTGATGAGCAGCTGATCGAAATCGCGGCATGCTACGAAAACGCGGCGCGGACTCGCCCTGGGCTGAAAGACATTTTTGACAACTGGGGAATCGTGCTCGACAAGTTGACTCGATACTCAGAGGCGGAGCGAGCTTTTGAACGAGCCATCAATGCGGACCCAGGGAAAGTCGAATCCAGAAACAGCTTGGCTCAGGTGTTAGTTAAACAGCAAAAGTTTCAGAAGGCCGCCGATGTTTGCATCGAAACTGCCAGACTATTTCCCAACGACGTTCAATCGCACAGCCTGGCGGCGACATTGCTCATGCAACTAGGCACACCCGATTTAGCGATGCCATACTTTGATCACGCTGTTCAGCTAGATCCCAGCAACGTGCAGAATAGAATTAACTACGCCCTGGCTCTAGCGACCGTTCAAGGGCCGCTCCAAAATCCGGACGAAGCATTCGCCATCGTCAACGAGTTGGTTCGTAAGGACGAATCACTCGACGTTGCACAAACCATGAACCTAGTGCAGATCTGCGTCGCAGCGGGCCAATTCGACACAGCGATTCAAGTCGCTGAAAAAGCTTCGGTCAGGCAAGAAGTTCAAGGCTCTTCCGAACTCGCTCGCAACCTACGAGCCGCCGCCGAACAAATTCGAGCTGCGATGACTGACGCTGCGGGGCAGTGACGAACGCCCCCTCAAAAACGGCAGCAAATAAGGTTGGCCGATTGAGCTCGCGTTTTAGTGACCCGATCGTCTGTAGTAAACAACCGCGAACATCAGCCCCAACAATGGCATGACGCCACTTGGTTCAGGAACTGCCGCCGCACCAAATAGTGGGCCAGCTTCGTAACCGCCGTATTGGAACGCGACCACCAAGTCAGAGGAGTCGAAGAACCCGTCTGCATTCCAATCACCTTCGGACCACACGGCCGCTTGCCCGGTTTCATACTTGGCTGGCACGAACACCTTCACTAAATCACCGCTGTCGAAAACTCCATCCAGGTTCGAATCCCCGTACCAAGTGCCAGCGAGTTCGCCGACCCACCAGTCAAGATCGTCATGGTCGATTTTGCCATCCAAGGTGACATCGAGTTCTGTGAGGTATTCACTTGACGCAATTGCCGTGGTTAGTTGGTCTATGTCGGAAGCATCCAGCATCCCGTTGCCGTTTGCATCACCAGACAGGTCAAACGTAATGGCTACGTTGTCGATTCCCCTGCTGGCCACCTTTTCATCTGCACGCGAAGCGAACACTGGCCGCAAAGCCTGGTGCAAATCCATGTCCGCAGCGAAAGCATTCGACAGTATCTCGACAGGATCGCTGTCAGCATCAGGTGATAAGAATAAGTTGACGGATGCACCTCCCGGAACGGCTGATACACCGATCGACGCGTGTGTCCAGTCTCCGGACGTCAAAAGCTCGGCCGTTTCCGGATCAAATAATTCGGCTTTCGCGATTTGCCTGTTGTTCCAGGTTACCGTCACGATGCCGCCTTCGCCGAGGTCTTGGAATCCGATCGACAAGGCTTCAGGCGAAGCAGGATTGCTCGAGTTGAGGAATGTACCATCCAGTGTTTCTTCGACTGGACCTTCCGCGTTGTGCATCCAACTGGGAACCAGGAGAAACGACACTCCATCAGTATTTGCACCGGGTTCAGTTTGCATGCGAAAATCGAATTCCGCTTGAACCGCGCGTTCAGGGCGGAAGCTTGTCCGGTCAAACGCACCTGCCACCAGTTCATTTTGTGGTGACGCCAATTCTAAGAATCCGTCGTACGGATCATCATCTGTTGCTGGCTGAACCAAATCTATCGATTCCCCGTGGACCGAATGAAACGGTGTTCCTAGCAGTAGTTTGCGAACGGACGGAGCTTGAAAGTACGTGAAATCGTGTAACGTGGTTAGCGGATCCGGGATAGTTCCTCCGTCGGATAAGTCGCCGTATTTCATGATTTGAGTTAGGCCATCGCCGCCAGTATCGATTTCGGTATCAAGGTCACCATTCATCCCGAAATCGTATTCCAAATCGATGTAACCATCGGAACCTTGGAGATAGTCTTCAATGTTCAGATCTAACTCAGCTGGCATTCCAACGCCGGGAATTGTGCC
This sequence comes from Planctomycetales bacterium, assembly GCA_020426925.1. Classification (GTDB taxonomy): domain Bacteria; phylum Planctomycetota; class Planctomycetia; order Pirellulales; family Pirellulaceae; genus JAGQPC01. The sequence goes on from JAGQPC010000715.1 coordinate 3,085, forward strand.
AGCAAACACTCCTGTGCTCACCGATTGAGTCACGATTCCCTGAGGATCGAATTCAAGTAAGATGCTGCCCTTTGGTGAAGTGAGATGGTCACCTTTGACCGCGACATAAAACGCACCATCAATTCCATTTAGTTGCAGCCGACCATCTTCCCAAGATCCCTGCGAGCCTACGCCCATTTGCACTTGCAGGTCAAACAGTTCCTCCGAGATTGAATTTCCCGTCAACCTATCTGTAACCGTTACCGCTACCGGATCGCGTGCAACCCAGGCGCGACCTACTTTTCGCTCACCAGTGACCGTATTGAATTGCCAGCCAGGTCGCCATCTGATGCGTCCCCTACCAGTGCGCGTTCCGGTTTTCGTTGACAACTTCGAACGACTCTTGGCGCGAGCGTATCGTCCGTCATCTCGAATAGAAGCCCATCCCTTCACCCCATGCCGCCCACTTCGAGCACCAAAGTCAACTCTGGCAAATGCCTGAGCTTCCGCGTCAAACGCGTAATTCGGTATGTATGCGTCGACCTCTTCAGGAATTGGCGGGTCTGCAACGCCAAGTGGTCCGAGAGTTACACCTGCAATCGATTCCTTTTTTCGGTTGAGAATAGGTCGACGCCGTTCCTGGGCACTGGCTCGTACGTAGTACCTCCAAATGCCAACGGTCACTCCGTCCGAGTCCAGGTCAACGCTGTACGTGTGGTCCAAGTAGTCTGGATAGTCCGTCGGATACTCGACTCGTTGGGCGTGAACTATTGACGAAATGACTGAAACAACAAAGAACGGAAGCAGGAAGTATCTGGGCATTTCTGATCTCCTGTATGTTCGTACGTTGAAACGTGTTTTACACAGGATTCAGTGCTTCGTCCAATTTTGGCGACACAGTTTTCAAAAAAAATTGTCATGCCGAGCAACAGCCGCCAATGCCCGACCATTGAAGCATCGTGTAGACGCGTCTGCCAATCGATGTCTCGAAGTGCACACATCATATGAAGCCGCAATCTTTTCCGCGGTCGAATCGCGACCGGTTGAGCGGTGTGAGGCCGGCTTTCCCAAATGCCGGACCTGGCGATTCAGCTTACACGACTGGCGGTCCGGCCGGTCAACGCCCGAGCATCGATGTCGAACCAGCAAAAGTTTCAAAAAAAAGTGTGTCGGGTTTTTTCGGCCAGCAGTACTACCGCTTATGTACGCATAAGTTGCGTTACATGCCGTTTTTTGTCCTTAACAAAGCCGTTTCTGGGAGCACCCACAAGATGACCTCCGTCCAGCCTCGCTGTAAAAAAGTCCGAGTATTACGTTTTGAAACGATTGAATGTAAAGCAATGTTAACCGCGACCGTTTCTTTGAGCGACGACGGAATTCTCACGATTCAAGGCGACGACTCAGCCAATCGAATCTCCGTAGTGGAAAGCGGAGGCACGGTTTCCGTCGACGCTGACTCTGCTCACCACAATTTCAGCACGTCTGCCGTACGACGAGTCGATGTGCATGGTGAAGGTGGCGACGATCAGATCGAGCTTGCTCGCGACTTGCGAATTCAATCGAGGATTTTCGGAGGTGACGGCGACGATACCATTCGCGGCGGTGCGCTCCGTGATACGGTTCAAGGAGACAATGGAAACGACGTGATTTACGGCTTTGGAGGCAATGACATTCTGCTCGGGCGAGCGGGTGACGACATTGTCTACGGTGGTGATGGCAACGATTGGATGCACGGTAACAACGGCCACGATCGCCTCTTTGGCGAAAAGGGCGCCGACGTGGAACATGGCGGAGCAGGCAACGATTACATCGACGGATATTGGGGGGACGACCGGCTCTTTGGTGAATCAGGCAACGATCAGATTAATGGTCGTGCGGGTGATGACGTGATGGACGGCGGAGATAACGACGATCGGATCTTTGGCCATGCCGGCAACGATGTCATTCAAGGTGGCAGAGGCGACGATTATCTTCGTGGCGGATGGGACGATGACGAAGTCCACGGCAATCAGGGGCGGGACCAAGTCTTTGGAGACTCCGGTCATGACAAGCTATTTGGCGAAGATGACAACGACTTCCTGCGAGGTGGCGGAGGTGACGACGAACTACACGGCGGGCCAGGACGGGACACCGAATATGGCGACGCAGGTCACGATTCGTATGACAGTGATGATCAAGACGAAACTCATCGCGATAGTGATGACGGAGTTGCGTCCAGCACTTCAGTGAATACTGGTGCGAACCTTCGAGCTCAATTGAGCGGCAACGGCGGGGCGTATGGACGTGCCGAATTCGAAACCGAAGTCGAGCATGGCGGAAATGAAAAGAAACTTGAAGTCAAAGTCTTCCGAGTTGCACGCAATACTTCATTCGAAGTCCAGGTAAACGGAAACGCAGTCGGCCGAATATTCACGAACTCGGTCGGAGCCGGAGTACTTAAGTTCACCACTCGTCCCAACGAACGCGGAGAACTACAGATGCCTGCAATCCTGCAATCCCTTTCTGCCGGCGACAAAATCACCATAGGGAATGCCGTGCTGACGGGACAGTTTTAGTAGCCGCAAAGGTGGCAACTGGAAACGCCGAGACCAATTGTTGGTGTCGGCGTGGCGAGCTACAACGACTGTCGCGGGACATTGTGCCTATCCGCATAGAGCACAATGTTCCCGGTCGGCCATCGTTTCTGAAATCGACTGTCGGCAAAAAATGCCGTGTCGTTCCGGCTGCTCAGCAGCAGCGTCGATCAACACGGACGCTGACGACCAATGCCGCGCCAATCAGAGCCATTAGCCATAGCTGAGACGCTGCTGGCTCGGGCACTGGTTGCAATTCAGCAGCAGCTTCGTAGCTGCCGAGTTGAAATGCCTTGACGAGATCGCCTGTGTCGAATTCGCCGTTTCCGTCCCAGTCTCCTTCCGCCCAGGTTGAATTCAACGGCACTCCATCTTCGTATTCACCGACTTGGAAGACATCGACCAGATCGCTCGAGTCAAATAAGCCGTCCAGATTCGAGTCTCCGTACGATGTCTCTTTCAAATCTCGAATCCACGTTTCCAAGTCAGTCGCATTGACCTGGCCGTCGAAGTTCACATCAAATTGAATGTCGAACGTTGAGTCACGAATGTGGCTGGTCAACAAGTCGATGTCGTTGGCATCCAATTGGCCGTTTTGATTGAAGTCGCCGAGCAATCCGTCCGTCGACATCAATGCCGAGACCGCCAACTCACGGAGAATCGCATAGGTAAATTGCTCGCCGCGAAACGTCGGATGCGCCGAGTCCACGTTCAGACGCACGTAACGCGCGTCGTAGGTTGCTCCTAACTCCAACACGTCCGCGTCCACCAGCGGGTACAGCAGTGGGTTCTTGTCGGTAAGAGTGAACTGGCCGACCTCCTGCCACGGCCCATCAGCGGATTCTGAAACTTCAACCGAAATGTCCTTCAGCGTGCCGTTCCACAACGCCAACCGATCGATGGATTGGATGTCACCTAGATCGAAATCAATTGCACCTGAGAAAGTGCCGTCCAGAGACGGGCTGCTTTGCCAATAGTGACGATAATCGTCGTCCGCACGCGGCACGTTGTCAGTTAGGAAGTCGTCGAAACTCGTCACGCCACTGACAAAGTTTTGACTTAACCCGGACTGGTCAATTGCGTTTAGCAGTTGGACGTCGCCACTAAACGTTCCTAGGTTACTGTCGGTGATCGCCGCTGGGCTTAGGATGACAGCTGTTTGCTCGACCGGTACAACCGGAAGCGAAATCGGTGTTAGGCCCTCAGAAGTGATCTGAATGCCGCCGTCCGGATTCGTTGGGTCTCGACCAAAAGCTTCAACGATCGTGTCGGTCTGAATAGTGTCAATCGCTGTCGTCGAGATCTTATAGCTGATCAAGATATCCGTACCGGGTTCGATGTCGGAAAGATCGACGACATAGTTGAAGGCGGATTTGAGCCCGCACTCAATCGTTTGTTCGCCGGTTCCACCCTGAGTCACTCCAAAATTCATCGGAGCGGAATCAGTATCGAGCTGGCAAGAATATTGAGTCGGCCAACCCGTGAGCGTTGCACCGGCGGTGAAACTATCGAATTCGGTTCCTGTGAACTCCCATTCCACTCCTCCCCGGTCAGTGAAGACCCCTTGTCTTGCGGACAACTCGAGTCTCACGTGGCCGAGCAGCCCCTGGTTATCCGTAGGGACGTCGACAGGACCGAAAGCCGACAGAGAGATTTTAGGAATCGCAAATTCCAGTTTTCCGAGTTCTGCATCCTTCGTGTAGACTTTCGTGAGAGTAAGGTTCGACTCGCCCCCTACGTTCCAGCCCGCATCGGGATCTCCGGGAGTCACAGGCCGGAGAGCTGATGTCCAAAACGAAGTTCCCGCGGCGTTCGAATAAACTTCCAGATGATTCAGAGTTGTGAAAGTTCCATCTGGAGGTTCGATCTGGTACATCTTGCTCAAATCTCCCTGATGCGCCCCGCTGTCCCCCGTGACCCAATACGCTGGACCCTTGTATCCGCCCGCGCCGTCAGATCGAATCTGCTGGAAGTTGTAAACCTGTGTCGACAAGAATTGAGCCTGAGCTGGGCTCGTATCCCAGGTTGCCACGCCTATCACGCCAGCGCCCCACGCCATGGCGGTGGCTACTGCGTGAAGAACACCTCTGCATGAAGAACGCTGGTAAATTATTGATGTTTTGCCCAAAGTCATGACCCACCTCCAGTAATGCTGTTTGTCCCAACTACGTTTCGAACGGAAAACGCCGCTCAAAATGGATACTGGGTGGACATGCCGGTTCTTTCAGAAAAAATCCGGAAAGTCACAGATTTTTCGGAAGTCGGGATTCCCTGGGCGAAGATGTGACACCTTACAGGTCACTCAAGTTGGCTAGGCTCGCCACGCTGTAGGTGAAGACATGAACTGCAAGCCACCGCGCGTTTTGTTGAGGATCCCCACCGCCCACGGATCCGGCGCTCGTTTTCGCTTCCTGACGGCAGTTTTACATTCGATGCCCTGACGGTTTCTGAGTTGCACCAAACTCATGGGAGAGCAGCTGCAACTACAGCGCCAATCAGTCCAAGAAGTGGCGTGCCCAGGATGAGTATCATTAATGGGCCCAGCGATCCGTTGCCGCAAGCAAATCGCTCGCGTGGCACGGACGCAATAAAGACATTGAATTGATACAGTCCATACGCGCCCAGCAAAGCAGGAAGCGAGCCGCCAGTACAGAATCCGATCAGCATTCGCTTCGCGATTGATTTTCGAGGCTTTGATGTTGACTGATGTGTCGAGGACGCCCGAGAGACTTGTGGGTCTGAAGTTTCCATGGACGTGTCGTAATTCCGAGGGATTTTGTGAACGGAGGCCATTACGTGATTGCGGGACAATATGTTTTGGATCGCCAAATCGAGTTGCTGTGCGTCGCATGGCGTTATTATTGCGATTCCTCGGCGTTGGATTTGTAGTAAAAAGGGAGCGTCGGGCTTTCAAAATCTCTCTGATTGAATTGCTCCACAATGTCCTCAGGCCAACAGTCACGCAGTGCCTCATAGTAGCATCGGCGGATTGCTGAATACGCGCCTGAATCTGCGTTTCCGAGGAACTGTTGTACATCGTCGATCCGACTGTAGTGCATTGGCTGATGGAAGAATCGGACAAGTTCGCCGAGCGTCTGGTGAACATACAGCAAATCCTTCAAGCGAACTGAGACCATGCGAGTCTCGTTCGCCACAGTGTCTAATCCGTATTCAATTTGAGCATTGATGCTTGATGGTGCGGCCATTGTTTGATCACGCTTCCACAGTGAAAAGAGTAAATCGGCTGGCATTGCGACACGTTTCGTTAGAGTGCTCGCAGGCAAAGTGTAGTACGATTCTCCGAATCGTGATTTCCCTGACCTCTGACGCTACCATTCGGAGAATGGTGCTACAAAA
>JAGQPC010000025.1 GCA_020426925.1 Planctomycetales bacterium
GCGGCAACTTACTACGTTGACTTTGCATACGGTGGCATTGCTTACAATGGATTGTCGCCTTCGCCCGCCGGGGTAGATGGTCCATTTCCAACGATTGAACATGCAATCACCGTAGCAGAAAGCAACGGCGATTCCGGCGATACGATTTTCGTTAGGGCCGTTGGCACCTACACCCAACCCTTGACCATAACAGAAGACGGCATAAAGCTCATCGGTTATGAGGATAGCGTCAACGCCACGACGGGCTGGAGCGATCTAGATGACGGTCGCGGCGTTCCAGCAAACTACAACGAAATGAGAGGCCTCGTGAACGGGATGCCGGTGATGCACGAACAACCCGAAATCAATCTTGGGGATCGGACAGCGGGCAAAGCGATCGACATCAAAGGAGACAACGTCGTGGTTCGAAACTTTACGATTCACGATTGCTTTTATGGAATCAACAGCGGGGCAACGACAAATCTGACTGTTGAAAACATCAATGGTTACAGCTTCGGTCCGCTAATTGTAAAGGATTGGGGCCGCGGCATAAATCTGTCGACGGTAACTCAGTCGACCGTCAAGAACTGTCGCATATTGAACGCTGGCGGCTACGGTGTCTCACTAACGGAGTTTTCAACTGGGACGACGATTGTCGATACCGAGGCTTACAGCGATGAAGGCGATCCTGGGCAAGGTGAAGGAGATGGTTGTGATTACTTTTTCCTGATCGCACACACTTCGTCTGCAACAATTTCAAATTGTCGCGCTGAACGGAACGATGGCGGAGACGGCGTGTTTCAGGAGCATGGCGGTCACGGTTTCGTTCTTGAAGGAACAGATCCGAATAAGAACTGTCATTCAAACACGATTACCGATTCAACAGCAATTCAAGTTCGGCAAGCAGTCTGGTTGCTCGGGCAGAATTCGGCTTACAATACGGTGAAAAAGTTTTATGCGACAAGAGGCGACCTCAACGATAATGTAGGTGGTTCTATCTACATTGGAAACGGCGCGCACTCGAATACGGTAAGAAGGACATTTGTCCAGAATGCGCGTGGAGGAGTTACATTCAGCTATGACGTCAACCAAACTGGAAGTGACTTATATTCTGGGTTCGGCAACATCATTGAAAACTGCATCTTTGAACGGTGTGAAAACGCTGTATTGTTTAACCCGCACAATGGCGATCACGCAAAACTAGCTAAAGACAATACGTTTCGAAATTGCACGTTTACAGGTCGCGTTACTCCAACACAATACGTAGTGAAACCTGACGGAACGTACGAGGACAGTCGCGGCCTTTTCTACGCGCACAGGAACAACGAAAACACTGCGTTTGTCAACTGCATCTTTTCCGATTTTACGGTAAAGGAGTTTAAGAACTGCGTGCTCTGTTCCGGCAAGCCGTACTATCAGGTTGACGCGTCATTCGAGCACTGTTGCCTGTTTCAATGTGGCGATGGCAACACCGCGACCGACGAAGGCTTTCCTGAATCGCAATCCGCCATGGACGCAGACATACACTATGTCGACAGCGTCTTTGCGTTAAGTGATCCGATCTTGAATACAATCACATACATGCCGACGAGCGTTGCAATCGATGAAGGGACTGCGTTTGTTCCAGAGACTGAAGACTACGATGGATCGCCGCGCTGGCTAGGCATCGGTAATCCAGTAGACATTGGCGCACAAGAAAAACAAGGATCCGGTGGAGCATGGAGTCAGTAACGTGATTAAGCCAGCACTATGCTTAGTTATATCCTTGATCTTAGCAGTACCGAGCTCAGCAGTTGCGGATGCCCTAGTCGAGACTTTCGATGGAAACGGCGAGTTCAACGACGTGACAAATCGAACGAACGGTTTTGACTTGAGTGGCTGGAGCGTGTTTTCAAGCGACTGGGATGTCACTGGAGATAAGACGCTTGATGGTGTTTTCACATTTGCGGCAACCGGCAAGCCAGGATTTGGAGGGCACTCCGAGACGCTGATCCTAGGCGATCTACAGTGGGATGGCAGCTTTGTCCAGCGAGTCGAAGTCAGGGATTTTTCAATTGCGGCGACTGATGAAGGAGGGCGCGAAGAAGCTAGATTACTGTTCGAGTTTTCGTTCGATTTGGCTGATCCACGCCAGAAGTCCCTGGCGATGTGTCTTTGCGCAACGAATTCAATTTCACTACCGAATATTAGCGTTATAGGTGGTGATGAAGGAATTGAAGGTTTTTTGCGAGGTTGGACGCCCACCGATAATTTCTCGTTCGAGATTATTTACCACAAGCAACTGTCCCTAGCGGAATTTCGTTACGACGATGATATCGACGATACTATACCTTCCGTCGAGCTAAACTTAGACAAGCTCGAAAACATAAATATCGGACATCGTAGTGTTAAGTTGTTTGTGAATGCACTAGGAAGCGGCGCATCAGTCAGTGCTGCCTTAGACCATTTTTCAATGCGTTCGCTTGTACCAGGCGATTTCAACTATGACGAAGTCTTTGATTTTCACGATCTAGCGATTCTGGCCGACGACATTGGTACGAACGAACCAAGGCGTGATTTGAACAAAGACTCCGTTGTTGATTTGCTAGACACGGACATTTGGCTTCACGACATGGCCATGACGTACTACGGCGATGCAAACCTTGATGGCGAATTCAACACGAGCGATCTAGTACGAGTTTTCAATGCAGCGGAATACGAAGATGCAGTCGACGACAATTCAACCTGGGAAACCGGCGACTGGAATCTCGATGGCGATTTTACAACCAGCGATCTTGTTCTAGCCTTTAAAGACGGCGGCTTTGAAAAAGGTCCTCGAGTCGCGGCAGCCATTGTGCCAGAACCTACCACGCCGTCGTCGATCGCACTGATGTTAAGCGCGCTGTTCCTGACCCGAAGTCGGCGCAGCCGTAGATTGTCACGTGACGGAAGTTGATGTCGGACGAGACACAGACCGCACGATCATAAAGCGAATCATTGGTGACAAGGCGCGTTAACAATGACTCGTGTCGCTCGAAAAGCCTGTCGCAATTTGATGCCAATTGCGGTTTCAAAATGTCACACATGGTTTTCAGGAAGTGGGCTTCAGGAAGGAGATGGGCCGTAAACGACGTAGCAGGGGGAACGCGATATGAATTCGGCTGGCCATCAGGACGCGATTGAGAAACTAGAGTGCCAATACAAAAACGCGAATGTGCTAACCGAGTTCCTTGAAGTTCGGGTTGTTGCCACTGGATTGCTGAATCAACTTCAAGCGGCGCGATCGATTGTTCAGTTATTAAATCGCGTCGTCGCTGTAAAGTTGTCTGCGGAACGACAAATTGGTGCTTGCATCGCAAAGATGCGCCTTCGCGGTGGAGACCGGAGGAAACCCAGGATCACCTTGGCAGACTATGGTATTACGCCCAACGAATCTTCGAAGTGGCAAGCTCTGAGCCGCATCCCAAGTCCGATTTTTCGCGAGTACGTCAAGCAGTGTGAAACAATGAGCTACAGGATGACACACCGAGGACTGGAATACTTCGTGCACGTGAAAACAAGCATGCCATCGGGTCAATCATTAGTCGGCGAGTGATACTGGGGGCAGCATCTGCGCAGCAATCGTCTGGCTGGCGTGGGAGATCTCCCGAAGCGGCTGGCCGCTCTACGTCGTGAACTGGCTACGGTAAACCGGTTTGTCGTGCATCCGCATTCGGCGCTCGAAGTGAGTACGGTAATCGAAGTCGTGCTCGGAAGGTTTTTCGTCGACGGCGAGTGGGCCTTTCAATTCGGGCAGTTCTTCGCGAATCAAATCGAGCGCCGATTCAAAGTACTCGTGAACGTCGGTCCAGAAATGCAGCTTTCCGCCGGGCACCAGAACGCGAATGACGTGCGTCAAGAAAGTCTTGTTCATGATGCGGCGTTTGCGATGGCGTTTTTTCCACCACGGGTCGGGGAAGTACACGTGCACTGCATGGATCGAGTGATCGGGAAAGTGCTCATAGAACAAAGGTTGAGCGTCGCCGCTCATCATCACCGCGTTGGTGGCGTTTTGGTTCGCCAGTCCAAACGCCGCGAACTCCGCGTACTTTTTGGCGATTTCGATACCAAGGAAATTGTGCTGAGGGCATTCACTGGAAGCGGTTTGCAGGAACAGGCCTTTGCCGCTGCCAACCTCAACTTCTAGTGGCGCAGATCGCCCGAAGATTCTTTCTGGATCCCACGGGACGAGCTGATCAATGACTTTAAGATGATTTGAGAGGTCGACTGACTTGTCGATTTTTCTCAGTGCACGTCGGCCCATAGGTCTAAGAGAAGATTCAAGATCGAGCTGGCGAATTACTTACTTAACGTTTGAGTGCCGCCTTGAGTGCGTCAACTGGGAGAGGGATTCCTTTTAGCGATCCGTCGAACACAAGTCGATTGTCGACATAACCTTCGAAGCGACAAACGATCATTCGCCCTCGACGCACTTTCGTCAGCAAGGTAACGATGAACAGCGTGTCGCCAGGCACGACGGGATCGCGAAAGCGAACGTCTTCCAATCCACCGAAACCGACCATTTCGCTGCCGAGCAAATCGTAGCGTTGCGTATAGAATGAAGCCAACTGAGCTGCCGCTTCGCACATGATGACTCCGGGCATCAACGGCATTCCCGGCATGTGTCCTTCGACCCAGAACTCATCGTTTGTCACGTCTTTGCGACCAACGCAAATGTGTGTCTCGCTGTCGACGTGCACGATCGCCGTGAGGTGCTCCATTTGACCTCGTTGCGGATTGTACTTGCGGATTTCATCAATGTCCGCGTGCACGTGATCTAGATCGAGCTTCGTTAGGTCGATGATCGATTCTTTCGCAGCCACGGCGAGTCTCGCGATGGGATCTACAAATCGGCGAATTGCTTAGGTTTTGATCGCTTTGCGTCGCAGTTTTTTCATTTTTGAATTTGCAGGTCGTTTGCCGTGATTGGCTTTTTTGACTTTGCGGCCTGGTTTTGCCATGGTTCGTTTTCCTTAGCAGTTGCTAGTGTGCATTGATGAATCTTAAAGGATACCAATTTGCTAAAAAGCTGAGAAGGGAGCGTTTTGTAGATCGATCTGAATGCTATCGGCGGCTGCACTCTGCTAACCGAGCGATTCTCTCTTTCGCAGCACCAGAGTCGATCGCGTCTTGGGCTTTTGCGGTGCAGTCGGCCAGCGATGCTTCTGGATTTACTGTCCAAATCGCCGCTGCTGAGTTCAGAACGACT
>JAGQPC010000026.1 GCA_020426925.1 Planctomycetales bacterium
GCGTCCAACGCTCGAACGGATGGTCATGGCATTTGTTGCAGTTAAATCGTACGGCCAGAAAAAGATGAGTCGTGTTTTCCATCGCGGCCGCGGGGTCTCGGAGCACCTTCCAATACGCAGCCGCTGGATTGTCGATGTTTGACCCACTCGCAGTCAGGATTTCGTAGGCGAATTCGTCGTACGGCTTATTGGAAGCGATTGCTTGCTTAATCCAGTCACGGAGTGTGACAGCGCCGGCCTCACCGAGAAACTTTCGGTTGACCTGAAGCATGTCGGCCCATTTGTTGGTCCAATGTTCAATGTATTCTGCATTGCCGACCAAACGATCAATCAGCGCGTCACGCTTCTTGCGAGTTTCGGTTTCGTCGGCGAGAAAATCTCGCACTTGGTGAGACGTTGGCGGCAAACCGGTCAAATCGAGATAGACGCGTCGAACAAATTCAGCGTCGTCTGTAAGGCGGCTTGGCAGAACTTTGACTCGCTGCAACTTTTCATGCACATGCGCGTCGATGTAATTGTTCACGGGCGGCTCCGACCATTCAAAGCCACTACGATCGCCCATGATCGTGATGGTGGTCGCGGTGTACGCTCCTTCGTACCTAGCGAGCACGGGCGCTTCGCCGCGACGCAAAACGGTAATCAAACCGGTCTTGTCCGCGGATAGGATCTCGATGTTCCCGCTTTCGATGAACGCGTCGGCGGTGACGTCTTTTTGAGAACCGTCCGAATAGGTGGCCAGCACAACCATCTGCTGCTTGACACCAGCTCGAGGAACCACAGGATTTTCTGGCAGCAGTTTGATACCGGTTACTCGAGGCGCGTCCAAATCTAGCTTGCATCCCGCCGCGATCCAGGAACGGAGAATTTCGTAGTAGTTTTCGCCTGGCTTTGTGAGCTGCCCACCGACGTGCGGGACGCCCGCTGACGCCTTCAGCAGCATCAGGCTTTGATCCGGTGCAGCTCGATTGAATCGCCTGGCCCCAATGTCATCCGTCAGTGCGCGGTGATCGTATTGAAAGTCGTAACCGCGAAGTGAGAGCTTAAAGCCGTTCTGTCCATCTTTGGATCCGTGACATGTGCCGGCATTGCATCCCATTTTTGAAAGTGCCGGTGCAACGTCGCGAACGAAACTGACTTCCGATCCAGATTGAAAATCGGTGACTTCAACGTCGATCGTTACGTCGAAACCGGCTGCATGAAAATGAAGCGTTTCGCTGCCGTTCGACTTTGATTTCAAGAGTCGGTTGTCCGTAATATCGACAACTGTGGGATTCCCCTCAAGCGTCGACATCCGATTCAGATCGATTTGCTCGCCGGTCTCCAAATTGCCGGTGATGGAAAGCTGGGCCGTTGCGAACGGCCCAGCAAGCGTAACTTCCTCGGGAGCCACCGATACCGAAACGACTTTCAGTCCGTCTGGGATCTGTTCCGTAGCGAAGCCACAAGTGGCCGAAGACAGCAATCCGATTAACGTAAGCCAGCGTCCGACGCTTTTCATGTTCATCACCATTCGAATGATTCGAGGGAACGATTCTCTGCGACGAGAACGTTATTTGTTTGCAATTTGGGTTTTATCTAGTGGAACTGGCACGACGATGCTTTTGCGCTCGCCAGTAGCTGCGTCGTGTACCAAGAGGTTTCCGCTGAAACCGCCGGACACGACAATGGTTGCGTCGGGATTAAAAGCAGCGGTATAGATGGCTCCGTCGACATCTTTCATTTCCGCGAGCTTCTTTCCTGATTCCGTTTCGAACACGTGTACGTGGCCGTTGCCGTTGTAGCTGCTGCCTGCGACGATCTTTTTACCATCTTTGCTGTAGCTGACATCAAACACACGTCCCGGCATTTCGGGAAACTTCCGGATTAGATTGAAGTCGTCACCGATTTTGCGATCCTGTTCGCGAAACATGCGATAGATTTTGGGCACGCCGTCCGATCCGCCGATGAGCAATTCGTCCTTTGCCGGATCACGATCGACAGCATGGAGACCGCCTTTGAGTGCTCCAGGCGTGATGCTGGTAACGTTGTCGATGAATCGTTCCGTCGCGACTTCCATCAGCTTCATAGATCGATCTCGGCTAACGGTCACTAAATTCGTCCCTTTGACAGAGAACACGGTGTCCAAGACCCAGTCGTTGTGAGCGCCATTGAAGAGCACTTGTTTTCCGTCTTCGACGCGAATCGCACGGACCGTATTGTCAGGGCAGCCGAAGGCGACCAGCTTGCCGTCCGGCGACCAGCTTGCTCCGTAGCAAGTGTCAAAGGTCACCGCGTTGGAAAACACCATCGCTCGGTCGGCCACATTCCAAATCTGCAGTTCGCCAAGTCGCCCTGGCGAACCTCCTGCAACGGCCAACATTTTTCCGTCTGGTGAAAACGCGACCGATTCAATTCGCTCCGACATCCCGATCAATCGGCCAGCGTTCGTTGCGTCGCCGGCGATGAGCTTGTCTGTCTCATGGAGAAGAACTTCGTGATAGCCGCTAACGGCAACAAGGTTGCCATCAGGTGAAATGGCAACGGCCGTTATAACTGGTGCCGCGGAGTACGTTGGTGGATTGTCGCTGTCGAATCGTCTCCGAGCTGATTCGGGAGTGTCGTCCTTGGCTCCGGCGGCGATCCATTTCGTAATCTTTGCAATGTCCGCATCGGTCAACGGTTTGGCGTTCTTGGGCATTTCGGCCGCGCCGTCGGACGGAGTGATCTGGCCGATCAAATTGCTGCCAGCGGGATCACCCGGAACAATCGCGGCCTCTTCGCTTTCACCGCCTTTGAACAAGTTCTCGAGCGACGTCATGTCATACTCGCCGCCCTTTTTGGCTGGTTGGTGACAGCCTTGGCAGTGAGCCTGAAAGATGGGGCGAACGTCATTCCAAAAGCTGACCGTAGCGGTGTCAGCGTCGGCAGATTCGTCGGCTGAGACAACAACTGCGCCGACGAAAAGACAACACATGACAAAAACAATGGACCGGTGATGGCAAAAAAAGTCTGACATAGAAATGAACCGGGGAGGAATCGAAGGTGGTGTTCACACCCTGCATGGTGGGCAGCGCTGGCGGCGCCGTGCAGGAATTGTCGGTTGCAGGAGCTTGATAATACACGACCTCGCCGGACGTAATCAACAAAGTTGCCAGCCGCGCAAAGAAGCTGAAATCGAATTTCGCAGCGATCAGCCAGAAAAACTGGCGGATTCCGTTGGTCTTGCTGAAATTTGCGGCATGACGGGCTACAATCGGCGCGGTTGAGAAAACCTATACTTTTCGTATTCCGTGCCCAATCATGCAGGTTAAATGCAAATGATTGGGCGCTGCAATTACAAACGATTCGATTCAGCAAAGTGGATGATTTGAAATGACGATGATGCGCAATTGGTTTTTTTCACTTGGCTTGCTGTTTTCACTCGGCCTAGCCTCGTTGGCTGTCGCAGATGAAAGCGCTGCGATCGCTGCGATCGAAGGCGTCGGCGGCACTGTTCGAGTTATCGCTCAGGACAGCGACGCAAAAGAAGCTGCGTTTCACCTTTCGGGCAAAGACGTTACTGACGACGGGTTGGCTGGTCTGAAAGAAGTGTCAAACCTCGTTTGGCTCAATCTTCGAGGTACAAAGATCACTGATACTGGTCTCGAACATCTATCGGGCATTGCATCGCTGACCCACCTGCATCTTGAATTGACGGGCATTACAGACGCCGGATTGACCCATTTGAAGGGACTCGAAAACCTTGAGTACCTGAATCTCTATGGCACAAAAGTCACCGACGCGGGACTCGAGCAGCTGAAGGGCTTGAAAAAACTGAAACGACTTTACGTCTGGCAAACCGAAGTCTCAAAGGAAGGCGCCGAAGGCCTGGTCGCGCAGATTCCTGATCTCTACATCAATCGAGGCGCAGATGCCGAACCGGGGCCGCCAACGAAAACACTCGCCATGGGCCGATTTGTAAAAGTTCGACTGGAAGGTGAGAAACGCATCCTGCAGCTTGCGGAAGTCCAAATCCTTGAAACGGGAACTGGCAACGAATTGCAAAAAGAAGGCAAAGCGTCTCAATCAGCCGACCATCTCGACACAGATAAAGCTGAAAAGGCGATCGATGGAAATATCGATGGCGATCACGGCAAAGGCTCAGTTTCGCACACTGCCGAAAGCACGAACCCATGGTGGCTTGTCGATCTTGGCGAGGCGAAGGACATTGGCAAGATCGTCATTCACAACCGATCTGATTGCTGTGGCGACCGATTGAAAGACGCAATCGTCGAAGTTTTTGATGCGTCCTTGACCATCGTCAGCACCGAAAAGATTGCCGACGCAAAAGACGGTAGCGTTCACGAGATCGTTGCGAAGTAGTTTCTTTCCCCCGCGCAACTTTAAACGTTGTTCACGGCCAGCCAAGTTGCTGGCCGTTTTTCGTAGGTTTCAGTCCGTAGTACATTCCAATCAGCGGATTTCCATCAGGCCGCGGTGCATTGGGAGTTGACCGTGAACGACGAAACGCCACAATCGGATTCTACTTTGCCGAGCGCCATCGACCGAGCTTTTGACGACGCGATGCCGCGCATGCGGTTGCGGCGAGCGTTCCTTGTGATAACGGGAATGGCGATGCTCTTGGCGGGTTGCCGGTACTTTCCCATTCTGTGGCTTCCACTTTTGTACCTGACATTGTTGGGTATCCAATCGTTGGCCGCGTTTGTCATACTGCGGCTCAAGTTTACCAGCGGCACCAACGCCCGTAAGAACCGCGGACTCCGTAAGCCACCGAGCCAATAATTCAACAGGCGACTAGCAGACAAATGGACACAATCAGCGTCAAACGAGCTCTCATCAGCGTGAGCGATAAGTCAGGACTGGACGAACTCGGAAAGGCGCTCGCCGCGGCCGGCGTGGAGATCTACAGCACCGGCGGCACGGCGAAATTCTTGGCGGAGCAAGGCATCGAGGTCATCGATATCTCCGCGTACACAGGTTTTCCCGAGATGATGGACGGCCGATTGAAAACCTTGCACCCGAAAGTCTTCGGCGGCATCCTCTGTCGGCATGATCGAGACGACGACATGCAGGGAATCGCTGAACACGGAATCAATAGCTTTGAATTGGTCGTTGTGAACTTGTACCCATTCGAACAAACCGTCGCGCGAGACGGCGTCACGATGCGTGAAGCGATTGAGCAGATTGACATCGGCGGTCCCAGCCTCGTTCGTGCCGCAGCAAAGAATCACAAGTTCGCCGCGATCGCAACGTCGCCATCGCAATACGCCGAAATCAGCAACGCGATCGCTAGCGGCGGCACAAGCTTCGAGCTACGGCAACGGCTTGCTGCCGACGCGTTCCGTCATACCGCTTCGTACGACAGCGCAATCAGCGTCTATTTCGACAAGCAACTCGGCGACAAAATCGAGACCTTTCCTGAACGGCTCTCGATTTCGCTCAAGCGTCACGCGACGCTTCGCTACGGCGAGAACCCGCACCAACAAGCGGCCGTCTACAGCGATGGATCGACCGGCGCAAACGTGCTGAACGCAAAACAGCTGAACGGAAAAGAGCTTTCCTACAACAACCTTTTGGACTTGGACGCGGCGTTCAACATCGCCAAATCGCTGCCCAACGCTGGCGCGGCTGTCATCAAGCACAACAATCCATGCGGGGCGGCATCGAGCGACCGGCTGGCCGATGCGGCACAAAAAGCAATGGATGGCGACCCCGTGAGCGCCTTCGGATCGATCATCGGATTCAACCAAACGGTCGATGCCGCCACTGCAGAAGTGCTTTCCACGCCTGGACTTTTTATCGAAGCAATCGCCGCGCCCGCGTTCGAACCGGCGGCCGTTGAAATACTGACGACAAAACCAAAATGGAAAGCGAACGTTCGCCTGATGGAAGTTGGCGCCGTCGATCCATTCTTGGTGAAGAGAAGCTTTCGCCAAATCGATGGCGGAATGTTAGCTCAGGATTCTGACACGTTGGGAGACATTTACGACGAATGGCAAGTCGTCACGGAGGCTCAGCCAGACGACGAACTTGTGAAAGAACTGCGGTTTGCATGGGCTGTCGTGCGGCACGTCAAATCAAACGCAATCGTGATCACTCGAGATCAAGCACTTTGGGGAGCTGGTGCTGGTCAAATGAGCCGAGTCGATTCAGTAGAAATTTCAATTTCGAAAGCGGGCGAGAAAACTCAAGGAGCCGTGTTGGCGTCCGACGCGTTCTTCCCATTTCCCGATTCGATCGAACGTGCCGCGGCAGCAGGAATTGCAGCCGTTATTCAGCCGGGCGGCTCGAAACGCGACAATGAAGTCATCGAAGCGTGTAACAAACACGGCCTGCCAATGATCTTTACGGGACGGCGTCACTTCCGACACTAAACTAAATTCGATCCAAGTAATTCGGCAAGGCACCATCAAGGCAAACTGACTGTGACGATTCTGGACAAGATAGTTAAAACGAAACGAGGCGAGATTGAGGACGCAAAAAAACGCGTTCCCGAAGAGACGCTTCGTGCCCAGATTGAATCGGCACCGGACGTTCGAAGTTTTTTCGACGCGATCGCAAACGGCGATGGAATTCAACTCATTTCCGAAGTCAAGAAAGCCAGCCCGTCGAAGGGGATCATCCGAGCCGATTTTGATCCCGTCTCGATCGCTCAAATCTACGAACAAAACGGTGCCACGTGCATCAGTGTTCTGACCGATCGCGAGTATTTTCAAGGTGACTTGGAATATCTGCGAGCGATCCGTAAAGTCGTTGATCGGCCACTTCTGCGGAAAGACTTTATTCTCGATTCCTATCAGTTGCTGGAAGCGCGAGTCGCAGGAGCCGACGCGGTTTTGTTGATTGCCGAATGTTTGGATGATTGCAATCTAAGGAAACTTCACAACGCGGCCATCGATTTGGGCATGACTCCGTTGGTCGAGTTTTACGAGCCTGACAATCTACAGCGAGTGCTCGATGCCGGTGCGACTTTGATTGGGATCAACAACCGCAATTTGAAAACGTTCGAGACCGATTTGGATCACACGATTCGTCTTCGAGATCAGATTCCGTCCGATTGCCTGGTCGTTGGAGAAAGCGGCATTCACAGTAACGACGACGTGAAGCGATTGCAAGATGCCGGCGTCAACGCGATTCTGGTTGGCGAACACCTGATGGCCAGTGAAGACATTGGCGCCGCAGTTCGAACATTAATGGGTCGGTAACTCAGAATTCGCGATCAAGAACTCATCAGCGGCGGTAGCGATGGAAGAACCAGCGAAAGAACCGTTTTGGAAGCTTGGCCTTGTCGTCTGGTTCACGACCGGGGCATGGGTAGGCTTCTTCCCGATCATGCCGGGAACCGTTGGATCGCTTTGGGGCATTCCGCTCGCCTGGTGGCTTTCTCGTTTTCCAATCGCCGCGCAGTTGGGATTTATCGCTGCCGCGATATTAATCGGCATCCCGCTGTGCACGATCGCTGCGAAACGAATTGGGCGCAAAGACCCTGGCTGCATCGTATGGGATGAAATCGCGACGGTGCCGGTGACGTTCCTGTTTGTTCCCGCCGCTCAAATGTCAAACGGTTGGGTGCTATTGGCCGGGTTTGTTTTGCACCGAGTTTTCGACATATCGAAACCACCACCAGCAAGACAACTCGAGCGACTACCCGACGGACTCGGCATCATGATCGACGACTGCGTTGCCGGTGTTTACTCTTGTGCGGTTTTGCACGCTGCGTTGCACTTCGGGATCGTGTGAAATCTCCGTCCAGAGCGTTTTTCACGTTTGCCTAGATGTAATACATGTCGTCTTGGTTGCGCGATCGCCCGACTAATTCAGCGAAGCTCGTTTTTTCCAAGTGCGATTTGAATTCGTGATAAGACGACTTCCAGGCCTGCTGCAGTACTTCCGAGATATGGCTGGCTCCATTCGAGTTCCCACAGAACTCTTCAGAACCCTCGATCACTTGCAGTACATCCCAAAGGCTAATCAGCTCAGGCGTTTTCGCTAATTGATATCCGCCGCCGGCACCGCGTGAACTTGTCACGAGTCCTGCGCCTTTTAGTTGCAGGAGAATCTGCACCAAGAATCGAGACGGGATACTGTGTGTTTCCGCGATCTTGCGAACTTGAATCGGTTCGCCCGTGCCAAAAGTTCGAGCCAACTCTAATACGGCAATCGCCGCATACTCGACCTTGGCAGAAAGTCGCATCTATGTAAACTCGACAACAGGACTGAATCAGAAACCGGCCGTTACTATACCACACAAGTCAGCCGCCGTCGCATGCACATTGAGCACGCAGACACTACCGAGTGCATTGAATAGACTGGCGAATCCGCCGCATCTTAACTTTCGAGTAGCCCGTAGTGGATCTTGCCAACGATCCTTTCAGCTCGGACAGCTCACAACTTCCCAAAAAACTGTGTCCCGTGCTGGCCTGCGACACAAACCGTCCGCATCGCAAATAGCGCGGATGCCATCGCAATCACCACTTGTCGTCTTTCGGAAGTGGTGGAATGTCGCGCAAACGCAGATCACCGGCGCTCAAACCCGAATCATTGGCGACCAAATGGGACTCGTTACGGCGCACACGCCATTCACTGGCGCGCAGACGCAAATCGCTCTCGCGCAGACAAGAGCTATTCGCGCGCTAAGGCGAATCGATCGTGCGCAACCGGGAGTTATTCGCTCGCAATCGCTTGACGTGGCTGCACAATCTCAATTTGTCCACGCGCAATAACGAGTCAATGGCGCGCAATCGCAACGTTCCCGCGTACA
>JAGQPC010000716.1 GCA_020426925.1 Planctomycetales bacterium
TGCGCACTTCCGGCTTCGGTTACATCTTCGACGAGTTCGTTAGCCGTGTGAAGCATATCCGTGTCACTAGATACCTCAGCCTCGCCGCTGACAGCGGTGGCAATATCAGGTTTCTGATTCGTTTGAGAACTGCCACAACCGGCCACGCCGATTAATACGAACAAAATCCAATTCAAGCGACGCATAGCTATGCCCTTTGAAGCGGCAGACAATCGATTTCTTCGTAGTGGAAGTTACTAAACTTCCTTCGCGTCAGGGATCTTTAGTACTACACCACAGTACAAAGGCTAAACCGAAGCACCTTCTTCGAAGACGCCCATCTTGCGGAATTTTTCGTACCGATCGTCGAGCAGTTGCTTGGCATCTTTTTCCAAAAGCTCGCGCAACGACTTGATTAAAAACAGCTTAACGCGATTTGCCATTTGGTGATGATCGCGGTGAGCTCCGCCAAGCGGCTCTTTAATAACTTCATCGATAATCCCAAATCCCAGCAAATCATGAGATCGAAAACGTAACGCCTCAGCTGCTTTTTCCGCGTACTCGTGGCTCTTCCACAAGATGCCGGCACATCCTTCCGGGCTGATCACCGAATAGTATGCGTGCTCAAGCATCGCTACTCGATCGCCGACGCCGATACCGAGCGCGCCGCCGCTACCGCCTTCTCCAATAACGATGCAGATGATCGGAGTTTTCAGCCGCGACATTTCGTACATGTTTTCCGCGATCGCTTGAGCCTGCCCACGTTCTTCGGCGCCGAGTCCCGGATAGGCTCCGGGCGTATCGATGAAGCAGATCACAGGAACGTTGAACTTCGCGGCGAGCTTCATCTTCGCAATCGCCTTGCGGTAGCCCTCTGGATGAGCGCAACCGAAATAGCAGGCGGTGCGTTCCTTCGTTGTTCTGCCCTTTTGATGGCCGACAACCATGACTTTGTATTTGTCTAATTTTGCAAATCCGCACGGCATTGCCGGATCGTCGCCAAAGAACTTATCGCCGTGCAGCTGTACGAATTCGTCGAAGATGAGCGACAGGTAGTCGTTCGTTTGCGGGCGATCATTGTGCCTTGCGACACGAACTGTCTGCCACGGAGTCAGATTGGAAAACACGTCACGCGTGAGGTCTCCCATTTCTTGACGCAGCTCAGCGATACGTTGCTCGTTGTCCGGATTTCTTTCCGCGACGAGCGTATCGATTCTCTGCTTCAGCAAAAAAATGGGTTGTTCGAATTCAAGTACGTTTTCCATGAGAGTCACTTCAAGGTTCTAAGTGGACGCGGTACGAACTGGCCAGAGCGGCTCCTCGCTTAACCCGATGCCGAAGGCAAGGCGTTACAGTACTTCCAGATCGTAACGGCTCGGCCTCGGGTTAAACGAGTCACTTGCAACAACGCATTTCGTGAACCGAGACCGCTAGGCTTTCGCTCGTTTGTACATGCGGATTGTATCTAGTTTTTGCAGCAAGTCGGAAATCGATTCCGGCCTCAATTCTCGTTTCTTCGACATCATCGAGATTACCAAGTCATTAAAGTCTGGCGAAACGTCACCACAGCTTGCAGCGATCGGAGGTGCGGGCGCCTTCAGGTGCTTTTGCAGCAAGTGGTCGGGACTGCCGCCAGTAAACGGCGGACGTCCGGCATGCATTTCAAAAATCACACAGCCCAAACTGTAAATGTCACTGCGAGCATCCAACGTTTCGCCGCGAATCTGCTCCGGCGACATGTAACTGCGAGTGCCCTGCACTTTCGACTTGCCAGCCAGAAATCGCCCGAATCCCTTCTTTATTTTTTCGGCGATAGCAAAGTCGATCAATTTCACGACGCCCTCTGCGTTCACCAAGAAATTGTCCGGCTTGACGTCGCGATGAACCCAACCGGAATCGTGCAGGTATCCCAATCCCTCTGCACACTGCCGAATAATTGACGTCATCCGATCTTGGTCGAACGGCAACTGCGTGTCGCTCGTATCACGAGCTTCTCGAATCGCCTGCTTGAGGTTGCTCGAATCAAAATACTCTAGCGCAACGTATGGGATTCCATTTTCGACGTTGTATTCGTAGATATCGATCACCGACGGGTGGTCAAGCGTGTGACCGACGGTGTATTCGTGTTTAAGCAACGCGATCTGTTCACGGTCTTTACGAAAATCGGACTGCAGCGACTTCAGCGCGCAGCGGCGGTTCTCGATTTCGTCTAGCACTTCCCAGATTTGACAGGTAGCACCCGCGCGTACCAGCTTCAACAGTCGATATGATCCAATGTGATTTCGGTCTTGGGCCACTTAGAAGATTTCCTTTGGTTGCCCCAAACTGTTTGCTGTTTCGAAAGTTAGCCCATATATGGCGAATCATGCATGGCGAAGCCACTTGCTGGAGCCCAGGTCAGCCGGTTTCTTCAGCCTCTAGGCGCGTCAAGGCTGTGCTCCAACGGACATCCAATTCTAGCCAAACCCTCGTTTTGGGGAAGATCACACTCAAACGGTCTCGTTTTCTGACTTATCGTCAGTTTGATTGTACGAAACGTTCAGCAAAAACAGTCCCTGCGCAGGTGCAGTTGGCCCCGCCGCGGTCCGGCATCTTGCCGCGATGACTTCGTCAATCCATTCCGGAAGTGCCCTGCCCTGCCCCACAACCGTCAACGTGCCAACGATATTTCGCACCATGTTGTACAGGAATCCGTCGGCTTCCACTTCAAACACGATCTGGTCCGACAGCGATTGACGCTGACGCTGCATCGAAATTTCACGAACCGTTCGCACAGTCGAGACTCGTGGCGCGCCTGTCGTTTGCATGCTGGCAAAATCCATTTTTCCTACCAGACGTTTCGCGGCTGCCTCCATCGCGTCGAAATCGAGAGGCTTTGGCGTAAACCAACAGTATCGCCGAGTAAACACGTCCGGCAATCCACCGGCCTGCAGGACATATCGGTATCGCTTTGACGTCGCATCACGAATCGGATGAAAAGAATCACGCACTGTGGCTAGATCGAGAATCCGAATATCGAACGGCAAACTCGAGTTCAGTGCTCTGCACAAAACGCGATCGTCGAGTCTCGTCGCGACCTTAAATCCAGCGACCTGCCCAATCGCATGAACGCCGGCGTCCGTCCGACCGCTCGCGGTAACTCGAGTTTCAAACTGAGTCACCGAACGAATCGCGTCTTCCAAAACTCCCTGCACAGTCGTCCGGTCCGGCTGATACTGCCAACCGCTGTAGTCCGTTCCGTCGTACGCGAGAGTCAGCTTGATCGTTCGAACAGTAGACGCCATGGAAACTGTGACACCAATTCGATGAACGACGAACGAAGCAGGTTCTGCACGGAAGCTCACTTCACCCTCCCCGGGGAGGGTCAAAAACGAGCACGCGAGTTTTTGGGGAGGGGATAACCACGAGTCAGGTTTCAATGCGCTGCCGACGCCCCTCCCCGAAGCCTCATCCTTCGACTTAGCTCCCGAGGGAGGGTAAAGAAATTCGCGACGATTGTCCTGTTGTTTGTGTTTCTCTACGCACCGGCCGACTGCATCGCAACCAATCGTTCGGCGATTTGAACTGCGTTCGTTGCCGCGCCTTTTCGCAAGTTGTCACTCACGCACCAAAAGGCCAATCCGTTTTCGCACGAGATGTCTTTTCGAATACGGCCAATAAACACTTCGTCGCGACCCGAGCACTCGTTTGGCATCGGATACTGGCCGTTTCCTAAATCGTCGACAACCTTAATTCCTTCCGCATTCTCGAACAACTCGCGAGCTTTCTCAACCGAAATCGGCGATTCAGTTTCGACAAGAATGCTCTCGCTGTGACAGTTTTCTACTGGAACGCGAACGCACGTCGGACAGACTTTGATCGAATCGTCGCCGAAGATCTTGTGCGTTTCATACACCATCTTCATTTCTTCAGACGTGTACCCTTCGTATTTCGGCGAACCGATTTGAGGAATCACGTTGAACGCGATCGGATGCTTAAAAGCACCGTACTTGTATTCCGATTCGTCTAAAAATGCTCGAGTACCTTCAACCAAGTCCTTTTGCCCAACAACACCCGCACCGCTGGTCGCTTGGTAAGTGCTAACGACAACTCGTCGAATTGGCGAGAAATCATAGAGCGGCTTCATGGCCACGACCATTTGAGTCGTTGAGCAATTGGGACTGGCGATCAAACCAGTGTGACTTTCCAGCGCCGATGCGTTCACTTCGGGCACGACCAATGCCGCTTTAGGGTCCATCCGCCATGCACCGCTTTCGTCGACGACCGTGGTTCCTCGCTCCAACGCCCACGGGACGAATTCGACGGCGGCTTCGTCCGGAGTGCTCGCGATACACAAATCAACGCCGTCAAATACTTCAGGTTTCAGCTCCTGAACCGTGATGTCTTGGCCGCGAAACGGAAGCGTCGTTCCCGCGGATCGAGCCGATGCAATAAAGCGAATGTCCGAAAGAGGAAACTCTCGTTCCTCCAACAACTGACGGATAATACTTCCCACGGCGCCCGTTGCGCCGACGACGGCGAGACTCTGAATCACGAGAGATGCTCCCAACATACATTCACATCACACACCGCAGCCAATACAAAAAGCTGTCGGTAATCGCGACAGTATAGCTTCCACGGTTCGACGAAGTAACCTTGATCCGCGTTTCAATCTCGAAAGCAAGTACATTTGCCCGGGAACTGTCGCGCGAACGTCAACGACAAATTACCGACGGCAAGGTTCGTTCAAATAGGCGAACTTTCAGCGTAAGATAATTGCACCCTCATGGAGAGCGAAACAGTGGAAGGACTCTTGGCCGTCGCGGCATCCGAGAACCTCTTGCCCGCGCGAATGCAAATGGCGTCCACCCTCGGTTTTCATAGTACCCTTGCTTGTTTCGGTGTCGGACTCCCCGTTTTGATGCTGGCTGCGGAAT
>JAGQPC010000717.1 GCA_020426925.1 Planctomycetales bacterium
AATGTTGAGGCGAGACGTCGACTTCATCACGCGCACGTAGTGGAAGTTGCCAAACTTCCTTTCGCTTGGTGCTAGATTCGCATGTTGGTACAGCCCCAGCGATTGAGGGATCTTTAGCAAGATCCACTACGAGGTCGCGTTCTCGCCATCGAACTTGAACAGGAAAACAAAGTGGTCAGCAGAAAGCAATTGCTTATCGTTTTCACCTTGGCGCTCAGCAGCGGCAGCGCGACTGCGTTAGGACAAGTTCGGTTCAGCGAAAACCTGCTCAAGAGAGACACGGAATGGTTTCGCTCAGACGAAGCTCGAGCGATCGCGGACAGCGTACTTCAGTATCAGTCGCCGCAAGGCGGTTGGCCCAAAAATACTGACCTGTCGAAACCTCTGCGTTCTCCAGACGACGTTCCGGCAGCGAATCGCGCGAACAGTTTCGACAACGGTGCGACGACGCTCCCGCTGCGATTCCTTGCTCGTATTGCGACTACAACTGGTGATCCCAAGTATCGTGATTCGTTTCTTCGCGGCTTCGATTACGTACTCGCCGCTCAGTATCCCAATGGAGGATGGCCGCAGTTTTGGCCGTTGCGAAAAGGTTATTATTCGCACATCACGTACAACGATGGCGCGATGATTCGCGTCATGGAGATCGTCCGCGACGTTGCCAAGGGCGAAGCTCCTTACCAATTCGTCGACGCCGAACGACGCACGAAAGCCAGTGAGGCGCTTCACCGCGGAATCGATTGCATCCTCAAGACGCAGATCAGACAGAATGGAATGCTGACTGCGTGGTGCGCTCAGCACGATGTGCAGACACTCAAGCCTGCCTGGGCGCGAGCGTACGAGCCGCCTTCGCTTTCCGGTGGTGAATCGGTCGGAATCGTTGTTTTCCTAATGAAGATTGAAGAACCTTCCGAAGAAATTGTTGCCGCGATTGAAGGAGTCGTTGTCTGGCTCCGATCTGTTCAGATGAATGGCATACGAGTTAGCGTGAAGGAAAACACTGGCAGAAGGCGAGACCGTCAACTCGTCCCCGACGCGCAAGCACCGCCGTTGTGGGCTCGATTCTACGAGTTAAACACAAACCGGCCGTTGTATCTCGACCGCGATTCGGTATTTCGTTACGACTTCAGCGAGATCAGTTACGAACGCCGCAGCGGCTACGCATATCACGGTACATGGGCCAGTTCGCTGCTCGAAACTGAGTATCCTCGATGGCGATCAAAAAACAAACTCGCACAAGACAAATCGTCGAAGCAACGCGGTGCTCTCGCCGGCGAACGACACCGCGTTATTGTCTCGACCGACATTGGTGGCACCGATCCAGATGACTTTCAATCGATGGTACATCTGCTCCTTTACTCGGACGTCCTTGATATTGAAGGTCTGATCGCGTCGCCGTACGGGCAGGGACGAGCAACAGACATCTTGGCGGTTATCGACTGCTACGAAAAAGACTTCGCGAGCCTGAAAACCTATTCGGACAATTATCCAACGCCCGACGCATTGCGGGCGATCACAAAACAAGGCGAGACCGAACGTGCACCTTACGGCGGATTCCGAAAACCGACGGACGGCTCGAATTGGATCATCGAGTGTGCTCGTCGCGACGATCCGCGTCCTTTGCAAGTTTTGATTTGGGGCGGAATCGAAGACCTTGCCCAAGCATTACACGACGCGCCCGACATCTTGACAAAACTTCGAGTCTATTGGATTGGCGGACCGAACAAGAAGTGGGCTCCGGACGCATTTCAATACATCGTCGCCCATCACCCGAATCTGTGGATGATCGAATCGAATGCAACGTATCGCGGTTGGTTCACAGGTGGTAATCAATCAGGCCAATGGGGAAATGAAGAGTTTGTTTCGCGCCACGTCAAAGGCAAAGGATCGCTGGGCGATTTCTTTGTCAGCAAGAAAGCTGACATCAAAATGGGCGACACACCGTCGCTCGGCTGGCTGCTAAAAGGAAGTCCTGGCGATCCAACCAAAGCTGGCTGGGGCGGAAGCTATGTTCGAGCGTGGGAGCGACCACACCTGCAACTCGATCGATTGCCGACGTCAGCGGACCAAATCGAAGTCTTCGGAATCTTGGACCTTGCACTGCCAATTAACGATGCGCAAACAAACTCGGAATCGATTCTGATTGTCGAAAATCAAAAACTAGTCGGCCATGTTGCAAACGATAGTACGATGCGTTTTCGGTTCTGCCCCAAAGCAGCGAAACAGTACAACTTCACAATCGAAAGCAACGTACGATCCCTGGACGGCCAAACCGGTGCGATCACGGCAGTTCTTCCTTCGCCGGAAATCGCGAAACTCCCAACGCCAAAACTTCCCAACTGGTGGACGGATGATCCATCGCCTGAGTTGGCCGAAGGGCAGCACGCTGGCGCAAAGACCGTGAGTCAATGGCGAGAAGAGTTTCTCAGCGATTTCGCCAAACGGATGCTGCGAGCAAAAGAGCCATTTGCAAATCGGACTGACAGCCAGTGATTTTCGGGGTACACCGCGACCTTGCGTTAATCCGATTTAGATTCGACACTGGTTAATCGCAATAGCAAGCGGACGCTTCCCGTAGGACGGACTTCTAGACCGTCTTCGCACAAATCCGTCGGACTAGAAGTCCATTGTACGATCAAGCAAGAGTCGTCCGACCTGCTAAAGGTCAAACCGACAGCAACCGAAACTCTAATCCTCTCAAGATCTAGCGTATGTCTGTAACCCTCGGAATCATCTACGGGAACCGCGATTTTTTTCCCGATCATCTAGTCACGGCCGCAAGACAAGAAGTCAGCGAACTCTGCCAGCAGTTCGATATCAAAACCGTTTCGCTCAATGAATCCGATTCGAAGCTCGGTGGAGTGGAAACGCACGCGGACGCTAAAAAGTGTGCAGACCTGTTCAAGCGGCATCGCGACGACATCGACGGCGTGCTCGTCGTACTGCCAAATTTCGGCGACGAAAAAGGAGTCGCCGATACGCTCAAGTTGGCACAGCTCAACGTGCCCGTACTTGTCCAAGCGTATCCCGACGAACTCGACAAACTCACGCCGGCTCTTCGACGTGACGCGTTTTGCGGCAAGATTTCTGTTTGCAATAACCTCGTTCAAGCTGGAATCAAGTTTTCGTTGACCGATCAGCACACCGTGCTGCCGTCGAGCGAATCGTTCCGCAAAGACCTGGCGAAGTTCGTCGCCGTCTGTCGAGTCGTCAATGGACTTCGAGGCGTGCGGCTTGGAGCGGTGGGTGCTCGGCCCGGTGCTTTTAACACGGTGCGGTACAGCGAAAAGATCCTCGAACGTAATGGCATAAGCGTCACCACGGTCGACCTTTCCGAGTTTCTTGCTCAGTCGGAACAGATGTCGCCTGAGGACGCGGACGTAAAACAGAAGCTCGATGAAATCACGAGTTACGCACCGGCGAAGAACGTGCCAGCCGAACCGCTCGTGCAAATGGCGAAGCTGGGTGTGATTCTCAGTCGCTGGATGGATGAAAATGCGCTCAACGCCACGGCGATTCAATGTTGGACTTCGATGCAACAAAACTTTGGTTGCAACATTTGCACGGTCATGAGCTTGATGAGCGAAAAGTTTATGCCGAGTGCGTGCGAAGTCGATGTGACCGGCGTGCTGACAATGTACGCGATGCAGTTGGCCGGCAATTCGCCCAGCGCTCTGGTCGATTGGAACAACAACTACGCAGACGATCCGGACAAATGCGTGCTGTTTCATTGCGGCAACTGGGCCAAATCTTTTATTCCCGACATCGAAATCTCGACGGCTCCAATACTTGGCACGATCGTTGGCGTCGAAAACACGTACGGAGCACTCGCCGGTCGGACGCCAGCCGGCCCGCTCACTTTCGGACGACTTACGACGGACGATCCGGCAGGCAAAATACGAGCGTACGTTGGCACCGGCTCGTTGACTTCTGATGAACTCGCGACGTTCGGGAATCGAGCGGTCGCACAGGTTGAAAGCTTGCAGGATCTCATGCGATACGTGTGCTCTCAAGGTTTCGAGCATCATGTTGTGATGAATCAGTCGCACTCGGGCGACGTTTTGGAAGAGGCGTTCGCCAACTACTTTGGCTGGGACGTTTATCATCACGGAAAGTGACGGATGCAAAACGAAAAGCAACTTGAGCTAAAGTCCTGGCAGTACCGGCGTCGCATCCTTGAGATTATCAAGCTTGCCGGCGCTGGACATACGGCAGGCAGTTTGTCGTGCATCGACATCCTGAATATTCTGTACAACTGCGTGCTAAATGTTGGGCCAGACAACTTTGCTGATCCAAATCGTGACCGGTATGTGCAAAGCAAAGGGCATTCGGTCGAGGCATTGTTTGTCGTGCTGGCCGATCGCGGTTTTTTTCCGAACGAAGAGCTCGAAACGCTGTGCAGGTATAAGTCTCATTTTGTTGGGCATCCAACTCGCAAAGTCCCCGGTGTCGAACAGAATACTGGAGCACTCGGCCACGGACTACCGATTTGTGTGGGCATGGCCAAAGCGGGAAAGCTCGATAATGCCGGCTACCGAGTGTTCACGTTGCTCGGCGACGGCGAACTGGCTGAAGGATCAAACTGGGAAGCCGCGATGTTGGCGTCACACTACGGCTTGGATAACCTGACAGCGATCGTCGATTACAACGCGTTGCAAATCACGGGACGCACTCGCGACGTCTGCGATAACAGCCCGGTCGACGAAAAATTTGCGGCGTTCGGCTGGAACGTGAGTGTACTGGACGGTCACGACTTAATGGGGCTACAAGACGCGTTATCCGCGACACCTCTGCCTGGCAAACCGAAGGTGATCATAGCAAACACAACGAAGGGCAAGGGCGTGAGCTTTATGGAAGACGTCGTGAAGTGGCACCATGGAGTGCCCAGCGAGGACGAATACGCCCGAGCCATCGCCGAAATCGATTCGGCCATCGCATCGCTGGAGGCCGCCGCATGAGTGCTCCCGCTCCAAGCATGTTTAGCACCGCCGCTACGGAACTGATAAAAAAGAACGACTATGAAGTCGGCAAACCGAACCTGTCCGTGTTTGCGGAAACGCTGCTTGATCTGGCTCGAAGCGACCGCCAAATCATCGCGGTAACGAGCGATTCACGAGGCTCGGGGAAAATCGGTCCGCTGGGTGAAGAGCTTCCTGAGCAGCTCGTCGAAGTTGGAATCGCGGAACAAAACCTCGTTGGCGTTGCAGCCGGATTGGCGTCTTGCGGAAAGATCGTCTACGCCGTTTCACCCAGCTGTTTCCTGACAGCGAGATCGCTTGAGCAAATCAAAAACGACGTTTGCTATTCCGATAATCCCGTAAAGCTGATCGGCATTAGCGCCGGCGTGAGCTACGGAGCACTTGGCTCCACGCATCATTCACTGCACGACTTGGCGGCTCTGCGAGCGATCAACAATATCGATATCGTTGCCCCCGCTGATAACTTTGAAACCGAGCAGGCCATTCGAGCCGCAGCGTTGCAAACCAAGCCAATCTACATCCGCTTCGGCAAAGTCCCCATGGTCACGCTGCCTCGGCTCAACAACACGTTTGAGGTGGGGAAAGCATCGATCGTACGCGAAGGCAACGACATCGCATTCATCGCAACAGGCGAAACCGTAATCCACGCGCTGCTTGCCGCCGAAGCACTAGCCGAACGAGGCCTCCAATGCCGAGTTGTCAGCATGCACACAATTAAACCGCTCGATGAAGAAGTTCTGATCGAATGTGGCGACCAATGTTCAGCAATTATCACAGTTGAAGAGCACATGGTTCACGGCGGTTTGGGCGACGCGTGTGCTCGAGTGCTTTTGGAATCTGGAAACCATGTCGCGTTTCGGGCGGTTGGCATTCCCGATGAGTACACGGTGACTGGCAGCCAATCCGACATCTTCCGCCATTACGGCATTTCGATGGAAGGTTTGACGGAGACTGCGATGCAATTGATGGAACGAGTCCCGTAGGTTGAACAAGTCCCGCAGGTTTGCTACTGCCGCACAGATTCAACGGAACACAATCTGACACTTTCACAAACGCTACGCCGGACATTACTAAAATCTTGTCGAACATCGACGCGGGCGATCACAGCGCATCGAAAAATTCTCGACTGTCCATAAGCGGAATGCTTGATCGACGTTATCTGTCGTAGCATTGCAAAAAAGCTACAATCTGTGCCGCTTTTTCATGCAAAACGGAGTGCTGATCGCAATTCTGTCGATGGTCGCGTCGTTAATCGTAGCAGGGACGGCTCACGCTGTTCCAATGTTCATCATCGCCGGACAATCCAATGCCGCCGGGCAGGCCTATTCTCGCGATCTTCCCGAGGACGCGTCGCCTGCGCCCAACTTGCTGTACTACCGGTTATGACACCGATGGTACGCGTGGGACGAGAACAAATGTCGCTGTGCCGTTGAAGGGACGGTTCGGTCCTGAATACTGCAGTATGCTGCGATTAACCGATGTGCTGGGTAGCATCTCGCGCAGTAAAATCAACTCCGCAACAAGCGATTTGGATGGCATGGGCTACTGTTTTGGATGCAAGGCGAGAGTGACGGCAAAAGCGGCAACCTCGGCGGAGGCAGTGTTCCGCCTCCGCAACCTGATTACCGAAACATACGGCGCGGTAATGTGCATAAAAGCGACAGCCAAAATCCCCGCCGAAGGTCGTATGACGGACTCGACCGTCGTACGGGAAAGAGCTCATCTGCAGTTCGCCTAAAGGCTTGTCGAGCCCAAATTGGCGGACGGCAAATCCAGACGTACCTGACGAACCGGAACGACCGTAAAGGTCGGTGCAACCGAGCGATAGACACTTATTCCGACGCGTTCTCTTCGGCGGGCAGCTCGAACTTCGGAGCCGTCGGTTGTTCGTAGTCGTCCGCGACTTCGTCGTGGTAGCTGGAATAGGATGTGGAGCTTCGAGGTGTATCCGGAATTTCGATTGACCGTTGAATGTCGTTCAAGCCTTCGCGAAACTGCTTATAACTTGCGCCCAGAGACTTCGCGACTTCAGGAAGGTTTTTCCCGAACAGCAGTACCGCGACAACCGCAACGATAACGAATTCTGTGGCACCTAAACCAAACATGATGGATGTCTTCCTCTTGGCGCTAATGGATCCCGCAAAGCGTGTTTGCCAGCTCGCCGACACGCAGAACTTATCGAGCACGTACACCAACGGCCCCGTTGTAGATGACGGGAAAAACTCCGGTGAACAGGCACAAACGCTGGCGGCTACGCTCGATCGTCCCTAGCGTCGGATCCAACTTTCGTCACGTCGTCTTCGATGCCGTTGATTCCTTTTTTGAATTCCACGACACCTTTGCCAAGCGATCGCATAACGCTGGGCAAGCGATTGCCGAACAGCAAAAGTACAACAACGCCAACGATTAAGAGTTCTGTGGTACCTAAACCAAACATGATTTTCGCCCTCGAAATTAAGAACACGAACAACGGGAGGAAGGAACGTAATTGTTCGAGCTTCGCGGCGACAGCCAGCGCACGGCCCGTGAGATGGGCAACGCTAGAACCTGCAAAAGCCGAAGTGAGCACCAAACACTCGCTCACCTCTGATCCCTAATTCTATTCAATGGCCGATTTGTGTCAAACCGTGATCATTTTCGGGCAATTAGTGTCACGATCCGCGAACACATTTTCGGTTCCCGTCGATTGAAAATCGCCAGAGCAACGATCAGCACGTACGTCCAGGCAGCGGTCGAACCTGGTTCCGGCACGGCGTGAGTGGCGCCCTCGGTCTGTTCGTATCTGCCGCTGCGGAACGCCAGAACCAGGTCAGACGACGTAAACTGCCTGTCACCGTCAAAGTCTCCTTCAGACCAGTCAGACTTTCCCCGACGATCGAAAACCTCATATCTGTTGCGTTGAAACAGTTGCACCAGGTCTGACGAGTCAAAACTTCCGTCAAGGTTGGCATCGCCTGCGGATGTATTTGCGACGTCTCGCACCCACTGCAGCCGGTCGTCATTCGTTACGATTCCGTCGCCATCAAGATCGAACAGTTCGACGCTGCTGTGGCGTACTGGCGCATAGAACGAGTCGACATCCAACACGTTCAAAACGCCATCTCCATTCATATCGCCAGCAACGGCGGGCATAAAGACCAAGCCGTATAGTAGCGGATCAAAGCCTGCGGGAAATGTGGTGTACTCGTTGTAGCGCGCACCTGTCAGATCGACGGTGCTCAACCCCAATGTCCCCTCCAGTGACGCGTGCGAAAGATCTGCTCCGGACATTGTCGCTCCGACCACCGACCCGATGAGTTGGCTACCAAACAACGAAGCGTTAGCAAACCGCGTGTATTTCAAGTCGCCGCGAAGAACACTGTCACGGATGGTTGCGTTCGACCAGTCTGCCATTAGGCTCGTTCCTCTCAACTCGGCGCTGTGCAGCGTTGCATTGCGAAAATCACACAAGGAAAAATCAGTGTCGGACCTCGACGTTACTGCCGTGAGTGTTGCGTTTCGAAAATCGCTGTCTACAAACGACGATCTAGTTACAACTGCGACATCGCGCCACGTTGTGTTGCTGAAGTCGACCCTGGTAAATGACGACTCACCTACGTAAGCTCGCGTCCAGCTGGATTGTTGCAGGTCAACGTTTGTGAAAAATGTCCTTGAGATGAAGGCATTATCCAGAACCGTTTCTGAGAAATCTGAGCTTGCAAAGCTCGAGTCAAAAATGCGGCTGTACGAGAGATCGCTTCGTCGAAACGAGCTGTTGAACACATCTGATTCGAAAAACCTTGCGCCATACAGAACTGTATCTTCTGCGTTTGAATCCAGAAGCGATCCCCAGAGAAACGCGTTAGAAAGATCAGCTAGTTTGAGGTTTACTTGCCGTCCAACAAACCCGCGAAACTTCGAAAAACTCAAGTCGAAGCCAGCCAAGTCCCAAGAATCGATATTGAATTCGTGTTTCAGCTGAATGACATCAACGCCTGAGACTCCAAGTCCCAGGCTGCTCAGGTC
>JAGQPC010000718.1:0-2715 GCA_020426925.1 Planctomycetales bacterium
TAGTTACGTCGCCGGAACCGCCCATTCGAATCGCGGTCAGCGTGTTACCGCGAGCGTATGGAGCGACGGCGATGTTGTCGCCAACTGCAGCCGAGGCGATCGACCGAAAGTACATTTCGCCATCGGGATTCAAACCGCCGACTCGCCACAGTTCTTTTCCGTTGGTAGCGTCGTGGCCAGTAACGTGGTCGGCTCCAAGAATGACAAGTTGTTGTCCGCTCGCATGGTTGACGACGACCGGCGTGGAATAGCTCTGATTCGCTTCAGACGGAGCGTCCATGTTGCGATCGACTTTCCATGCTTCTTCGCCGGTGCTTCTGTCGAATCCGGCCACGTAGCTATAGTCGCTTTGAATGCAAGCAACAATGACGTGCTCGTTCGTCAAAACAGGCGACGTGCCCAAATCCCACCACAAGGTGTCTTTGCCGTATTTGTCCTGCAGGTTCACATGCCATTGCTGCTCACCGTCAGTCGTGAATGCGGCCAGGTCACCGCTCTTGAAATAAACAAAGACCTGACGCCCATCGGTTACGGGCGAGGGATTGCTGCCGCTTGCTTTCTTGTGCTTGCCAGCAACCTCTTTCCCGATGCTCTTCTCCCACAACACTTCACCTGAAGTGTTCAGGCACATCAAAGTATTCTGACCGTCCTTTGGAGTCGTCACGAAGATTCGATCTTTCCATTTAACCGGAGTCGAACCGCCGTGCTCTGGCAACTTCACTTTCCACTGGACGCTGTCAGCAGACCACTTTGTCGCGTATTCATGATTGTCGTTAACGACTCCGTTGCCAGACGGGCCTCGCCAATTCGGCCATTCGTCGGCCGCAACGATCGAAACAATCGAAAGAATAAAAGCAAGCGTCTTTAGGCGAATCATCAGTTACTTGTCCTCTGTTTCTTTTGCCACTTTGTCGACTTTCAGCTCGGCAAGCTGTTTCAATACCTGCGTGCCGTGCCCCCTCGTGTCGACCTTCTTTTCGATGTGTTTCACGACACCGTCTTTGCCAATGAATATTGTCCATCGTCGAGGATATTTTTGCTTTTCATCAACGACACCGTGTACAGGCGCGACCTTTCTTTCTGGATCGCTGAGAATCGGATAGTCGAGCTCAAGCTGCTTTGCAAATTTCGTATTGTCTTCAACTGTATCACAACTGGCTGCAAATACGGCAACGTCGAATTCACGCAGGGCTTTGCCGCTCTCACGGAGCGACTTGCATTCGGCCGTTCAGCCACCGGTGAAGGCTTTTGGGTACCACGCAATTACGACCGCTTTCTTGTCTTTGAAGTCGGACAACTTGTAGGTCTTGCCATCGCTTCCTTTAAGTTCAAAGTCCGGGGCAGGTTTTCCGACGGTCAATTTCGATTCTCCCAAACACGTTGTGGCGATACACAAGATTGAAAAAAGAACGAGTGAATAGCGGATCATGTACAAGTTCTCCAAGCTGAGAGGCGGGCGGGCGACCGTTCGCAACGCAATTCGGTTGCCGTCGTAACATGGGGCCTGAATGAATTGTGCGTTGATGCGAATTCACACGGACCAGGGGCTCATGCTACGGTTTGTTCAAAAAGCACCCACGATCATACCCGATCGACTGCCGCTATGCCTTCACGGAAAGCCCATAGGTTCGCAAATATTACTTGTTCGCTTTGACGGCTGCGAGATACCTGTTCAACTCTTGTCGGACCTTCGGAAACAGCAGAAACAAGCCCAACATATTTGGGAACACGAGGGCTAGAATCATCGCGTCAGAGAACCTAATCACTGAATCGAGCGTTGCGCCGGCTCCAACCACGATGAATAGGCAAAACATGATTTTGTACGCCATGTCGACCGTCGGGCTTCGGCCGAACAAGAATTTCCATGACTGAAGGCCGTAGTACGACCACGAGATCATCGTGGAAAACGCAAAAAGAATAATTGCGATGGTCAAGACGTAGCGAAAGTTAGGCAACGCGTCGTCGAATGCGTGCGAAGTTAGATCTACGCCACCGATTCGAGCTCCATCAATCAGCACCTCGTTTTTGACAACGTCGCCATACGTGAATGTGCCATTCATGTTAAATAGAACAATCACTAGTGCCGTCATCGTACAAATGACCACCGTGTCAATGAACGGTTCCAGCAAAGCCACAACGCCCTCGGACGCTGGATATCTTGTTTTTACGGCTGAATGAGCAATCGCTGCCGAACCGGCTCCCGATTCATTGGAGAAAGCCGCTCGTTGGAATCCCGTCATGATGACGCCGATAAAACCGCCGACTCCAGCTGCCGGTGTGAATGCTCCCGCGATAATCTGGCCGAACGCTGCCGGAACGGAGCCGATGTTCAACACAATGATGATCAATGCGGCAACTACGTAGATGATTGCCATCAGCGGGACGATTTTCTCGGTGACCGTGGCGATTCGTTTGATGCCGCCGATGATCACGACCGCAACAAGCACGGCCATTACGATTCCGATCATCGTGCCCGACGCCCCGCCTTCCATGCCCAACATTGATTTTACTTGAGCGGCAGCTTGGTTCGCCTGAAACATGTTTCCGCCGCCGAGAGAAGCTCCAACGCAGAGCACCGCGAATATGATTCCAAGAATGCTGCCAATCGGCGCCGCGACTAGTTCGTTGATCCCTTTTGACAAATAGTACATCGGTCCGCCGTAAACCGTGCCGTCGTTGTCGACGTCGCGGTATTTCACACCCAGCGTGCACTCG
>JAGQPC010000718.1:2739-3362 GCA_020426925.1 Planctomycetales bacterium
TCATCCAGAAGGTCGCGCCTGGCCCGCCCGTCGCAATCGCAACGGCGACACCTGAAATGTTCCCAAGCCCAACGGTTCCCGACACAGCCGTTGCTAATGCTTGGAAGTGAGACACTTCACCCGATTCACCTTCGTCGCGAATCGTATCAACTAGATCGCCGTCCACCTCGTTGACGTTGGGAACGACGTTCGCTGCACCAGCTTTTTCAATCTTGTCG
Source organism: Planctomycetales bacterium (assembly GCA_020426925.1). Classification (GTDB taxonomy): domain Bacteria; phylum Planctomycetota; class Planctomycetia; order Pirellulales; family Pirellulaceae; genus JAGQPC01. The sequence goes on from JAGQPC010000718.1 coordinate 2,958, forward strand.
TACTTGCCGCTGACAACACTGATCGCAAATGGCATCAGCCGAATATTGATGAATCCGAACGCCAGCGTGAAGAACGCCGCGCCGAAGACAAGTAACAGCAGCACGATTGGAGCGGATTTGCCACCGCCGATCGGGATCGTGGTGAAAATGAACTTTTCCCACAAATCTGCGACCGGTTCAAATGCTGCATTGATCTTGTGGTCCCATCCCGCAGGAGCATTGGCGTCTTGCTGAACTTGTTGTGTTGAGGCCTCCGGTGCGTCTTCTTGCGCAACGCTTTCAGAAGCCAATGCGAACGACAGGGCGGAGATTGTCAACGACAGGGCGGAGATTGTCAGTAGCTGTGTTATCCATGAACAAAACGACTTTCGAATGAACATTTTTGTTCCTCTGCTGCTTTATTTG
>JAGQPC010000719.1 GCA_020426925.1 Planctomycetales bacterium
CGTCAGCTTTCACTGCATGGAACCCGCATCACCGATCAAACGATCAAACGAATTGCCGACGCCGTCGAACTGGAAGAGATCGATATTACCGGCACTGCAACAACGGACGATGCCATTCCGATTTTGTTGGCGATGCCGAAACTCAAATCGGTAGAAGCGGCCGGCACAAAAATGACGCCGACCGGAATTCAGAAGCTTAACGCTCGATTCCCGAACCGCGAGTAACGCCCTGCGTTATCGATTCGGGAAGCTCCTCACCTGTGCCGAACGATCTCTCCTTCGACCAGATAGATGACTTCTTCGGCGATCTTACATGCGATATCGCCAATACGTTCGAACTGTCGAGTCACCGTTTCCAGCGCCAACAAAGGCGAAGCATTTTCGGGAATCCGGTCGAGTTCGAATTCAATTCTTTCGCGAATTCGACGATGGGCCGCGTCCACTGTATCGTCATCGTCAATGACCTTGCGAGCGAGCTCGATATCGCGCGTGACAAACGATCGCAAACTTTCATGCACCATCTTTTGTGCGACAGTCGCCATGTCCTCGATTCCACCAACATGAAGGAATCGTTCCCAGTTACCAACTTCGACAACAACCGCGGCGACGTTTTCAGCGAGATCGCCAATTCGTTCCAGGCTGTCATTAATCTTCAGAGTCGCGACAACGAAACGCAATTCCCTGCCAACTGGTCGCTCATTTTCTAAGATTGCGACACAGCTTTCCTGGACGGCAACCTCAGCTCGATCGATGAGTTCGTCTTCCTTGATGACGGCTCGAGCGAGAATCACGTCCCGTTTGATCAGGCAGCTGATCGAACGGCTAATCGCGAGTTCGACCATTTCGCCAATGTTTAAGATTTCCTTCTCAAGCGATTCCACGCTTGATCGTTCAGTTGCAACCACTTCTTCCTCCTCATTCCGTGATGCGGTTGCCGTTGCTCCGTCGTTGAGCCGAAGTGGCGATGCTCAACGACTCTGTTCAGAGCCAACTCAAACCACACGTAACCTTGTCGCATCAATTCCAGTTAAACTTCAGTGGGCTTGTTCCATGCGACGTTCTTAAAAAAATCACTTTACGCTATCTAACCAATAATACGGTTGCCAGGAAGCCTGGAGCCTTGCTTTCTCCTGCGATTCATTGTTTCTTCAAAATTAACTCATTAAACGCACACATTTCCGGGCCAAGCGGATACTCAAATGGGCGTCATTTTGCTACTCTTCCCCGGAAAACTGGACAACTTGGTCGATCAGCCCTCGAACAACCAAATTCACAACAATTTGTGTTTTGGGCTTCCCAACCCCAAAGGTAGATGCACGTGTCCGCCAAGCCACTTCGTGACGAAATTCCCGCCGGTGCCAATTTGTGCGAATATTGCACGGCGAAGTGCTGCCGCTATTTTGCCTTGCCTATCGAAACTCCAACGGAATGGCGTGACTTCGAATTCATTCGCTGGTACTTACTTCATGGTCAGGCGTCTGTCTTTACGGAAGATGGCGACTGGTATCTGATGGTTCACACTGTGTGTAAACATCTGGAAAACGACAATCGTTGCGGCATCTACGAGACGAGGCCGCAAATCTGTCGCGAGTACACGACCGACAACTGTGAATACGAAGACGATTGGACGTACGATCAGTACTTTGAGACTCCCGAGCAAATCCACGAATACGCGGAAGCCGTTCTTCCAACGCCTCGAGGAAAAGGCATTCGCAGTCCAAAACCGGAACTGCTGCAGGTGCTGAGCTAACGGGAAGTCTAAACCATCCGCCGCGTTGCGATCTTCATTCAAGTTTTAGAATTGCGAATCACATGATCACTCCTCGCCTCTTGAAAGGCTTTCGAGATTTTTTGCCGGAATCGATGATTCCACGCGAACAACTGATTGATACGGCTCGTCGCGTTTACCGTTCCTACGGCTTCGCTCCTATCGATACTCCTGTTTTGGAGCACCTGGACGTTCTACAGGGAAAGGGTGGCGAGGAATCGGATCGGTTAATGTACAACTTCGAAGATCATGGGAAACGCAAAGTAGGAATGCGGTTTGACCTGACGGTTCCGTTAGCTCGTTTCGCCGCGATGCACGCCAGCGAACTGGGCACTCCGTTCAAGCGATACCATATTGCAAAAGTGTGGCGAGGTGAGAACACGCATCGTGGGCGCTACCGCGAGTTCATGCAGTGCGATTTCGATACGATCGGAACCGAATCCGCAGCGTCCGATATTGAAACCGTTCTTGTCGTTCACGATTTGATGTTAGCGATCGGTATCGAAAACTTTCAGATCCGCATCAATAACCGCAAGGTCCTTACAGGCTTGCTGGAAAAATGTGGACTCGCTGACAAATCTGTCCAAATGCTGCGGGCACTCGACAAGTTGTCCAAAATCGGTCGGGACAAAGTCGCTGCTGAAATGGTGGAAACGGCCGGCGCCACACGACAACAGGCCGATGAGGTTCTCAAGTTAACCGACTTGACTGGTGAATCGGATTCGGTGCTATCCAAAATCGACGCACTCATCAATGGCAACGAAACAGGCTCGGCCGGTGTTGAACGCTTGCGAGAAGTCATTCAATCAATCGGCGCTGTCGGAGTTCCAACAGACCGAGTTGTGTTAGACGTTTCGATCGCGCGAGGTTTAGACTACTACACCGGAACGATTGTCGAAACGTTTCTAAACGACTTGCCTGGAATCGGAAGCGTTTGCTCAGGCGGCCGATACGATGACCTGACTGCGGTGTACACGAAACAGCGGCTTCCGGGAATCGGTGCATCGTTAGGATTGGACCGTCTTCTGGCGGCCATGGAAGAGTTAAAGCTGATCGAGAAAACAGCAACGCCCGCGCCTGTGTTGGTAACGTTTTTCGACAGGGCACAATTGAATTCCTATTTGAAGATTGCCGCAACGCTCCGGGCCGCCGGAATTGGCGCAGAACTCTTTCCAGAACCCAAGAAACTGGGGCAGCAGCTGAAGTATGCCGATAAGCGAGGTTTCCGACTCGCCATTATCGCCGGCGATCAAGAATTGGATCGGTCCGTTTGCCAGGTGAAAGTTCTAAAGTCAGGCGAAAGCCAGGAAGTTTCGATCTCAGAACCAGACGCTCTCCCACTTGCGATCAAGCAGCTACTGTAACGCTGATTGACTCAATAACGCTATGCCTTCACGCGATCTCTCCAAACTACGAATTCTCGTTACGGGAGCATCCGGCGGAATTGGTCGCGAACTGGTGAAGCAATTAGCGAAATCCGGAGCTCGTGTCTGCTTCACGGCCAGACGCGCTGACCGAATTCATGCATTGGCCAGCAATTTGGAATCCGCCGGTATCCCAACACATCAAATTGCATACGCTGTCGGCGACATCATCGATTCCGACGTGCGCCGACGGCTGACCAGTACCTGCCAAGATCAATTCGGCGGATTGGATGTCTTGATCAATAACGCAGGCGTCGGAGCTGTTGGTCCGTTCGCAGACGCGGATCCTGAACGGTTGCGGCGTCTGTTCGAAGTCAACGTTTTTGCGCCTATCGAGCTTGTTCGGTGCACGCTACCACTGCTCCGGAAAGGAAAAACTCCAGCGATCGTAAACGTCGGTTCTGTATTGGCTCATTTCGCAGTCCCCAACAAAAGCGAATACTGCGCAACCAAGTTTGCATTGCGAGGTTTTACCGATTCGCTGCGAGCGGAAATGAAACGCGAAGGGATCGACGTTATTTCCGTTCATCCAAACACGACAAGCAGCGAGTTCTTCGACCGCTTGGTAGAAAAAAAAGGAAAAGTCGCCGAAAACCCAATACAGATGCCTGCCGACGTGGCCGCTCGCAACATCCTGGCTGCGGTTAGTCGCGGCCGCGCAGAAACTGTCTTATCTATAACGGGCAAGCTCTCCGTTTTCACTGCACGACTCGCGCCATCAATCATGCGTTCAATTGTACGGCGATTTGGATGACGAGCGGGCGTTGAAAGTGATCAGCTGACGCTTATGCGATGAGTGGGTACCGCGGCTGGCGACTGTTCGTTATGACAGGGAAAGTCGCACAACATGCGTTCCCACCTGCTCTCGAGCGGACCTTACAACATAGATCGTCAGGAATTCTCTTGTTCGTCGCTGCAGGCTTCCTAACCCGCCTTTGCTGTCGGTTGTGACAGTGGCACCTGCGGTAAATTGTGATGCAACGTAGGTTCTTCTATAATCTCGCTGACCGCGACAACTGTGCTTTAGACGCCTTGATACCACGACGGTGAGTTTGCACGATGCTCAAATACTCGACATTTGATTTCTTCCGATCTCTGTTGATGCCATTCTCGAACTTCATGCGGAGACGTCGACAACGCAAGTTTGAAAAAATTGTTCAGCCGTACCCTGGCATGCGAGTTCTCGACTTAGGTGGCCAGCCTCACATCTGGGATTTTGTGTCGGCGCCGTTAAAAATCACATGCCTGAACCTGCCAGGCATAGCCGACGTCGAACATCAGTCGCATCATGACATTGAATACGTCACCGGCGATGCGTGCAAAATGCCCGAGATAGAACCGGGGCAATTTGACTTTGTCTTCAGCAATAGTGTCATCGAGCACGTCGGGGACGAGACAAAGCGGCGCCAGTTCGCGCAAGAGGTACAGCGCGTGTGTCCCAGCTACTGGGTGCAGACTCCTTCCATTTTATTCCCCATCGAAGCTCATTGCGGCATGCCGTTTTGGTGGTTTTACCCGCGAGCAATTCGCTCGCACTTGATGTCTCGATGGGAACGCAAGCTTCCGTCGTGGACTGAGATGGTTCGAACAACGAGTATCGTTAGAGCGAAAGAGCTGAAGTCTCTTTTCCCGACCGGAACACTCAGAGTCGAATGGCTAGTGTTTCCCAAATCATTGACGATGTATTCTCTTGCCGGCTTTCAACGCAAATACACGCAGCATCTGCCGTTTGGTAAAACAGGCGTTTCCCCGCGAGCCGACAAACCCGCAGTTGCCACCAAGTAAATTCCGGTCCGACTGCTTTTCTGCTAGGGACTGAATGGGTCGAATTACGGGCTAGCACGCGGTTTATCCTACACTGAAACTATCGACGGAGATTCCTACCGTGAAACGTGTGGCCCGCCCGATGACTCTTCCGTTCGTCACGCTGATTGCCGCGGTCGTGTTGCTCCAGTCGTTTGTTGCGGCCGAACAGCTAGTCCTGAAAAAGGGAGATCGATTGGCGATTGTCGGTGACTCAATCACCGAACAAAAACTCTACAGCAAATTCATGGAGACCTATTTGCTGGCCTGTTATCCCGAACTCGAAATCCAGACCTTTCAATTTGGCTGGGGCGGCGAACGAGCACCAGGGTTTGCGAGTCGTATGGAAAACGACTTGGTTCCGTGGCGTCCGGATGTCGTGACGACATGCTACGGAATGAACGACGGATCGTATCGTGAATACACGGAGCAAATCGGCGAGACTTACGAAGACGGCATGCGGCAGATTATTGATCGCATGAAAAAAGCAGGAGCGACCATCGTCGTTGGTTCGCCCGGTGTTGTAGATAGTTTCACGTTCGCGAGAAACCGTCCCGACTTTGATCAAGTCTACAACCACAACTTAGAGCAGCTCGGTCAGATCGCGAAACAGCTGGCGACAGAAAATAAGTTCCCTCACGCCGACGTTTTTGGAGCAATGAATCAGGCAATGTTGACTGCCAAATCGGCGTTGGGCGAAGAGTTTCCTGTCGCAGGTGGTGATGGTGTCCACCCTGGGCCCAACGGCCATTTGGTGATGGCGTACGCGTTCCTTAAGTCGCTGGGACTCGATGGCGATCTCGGGATCGTGACGATCGACCTGGCAGCCAATTCGGCAACAGCGACGGGAGGGCACAGAATCTTGGGCGTCCAGAGTGGAGAATTCGAACTGGAAAGCAGCCGCTATCCATTCTGTTTTTATGGAGGCGAAAATGATCAAAACGGCACCGCAAGCATTCTGCCTTTTATCTCATTCAATCAAGATCTCAACCGATTCGTTTTGAAAGTCACCGGACTATCGACGAGTCACGCAGAAGTCACATTCGGTTCGGCCTCGAAAACTTTCAGCAAGCAGCGGTTAGCTCAGGGTATTAATCTGGCCGCGGAGTTCATCGACAATCCGTTCGTCGAACCATTCAATCGAGTCCTTAACGCTGTTGGCGAAAAGCAAGCAGCGGAAACGACGATGATCAAAGGCTTCATCACGAACTTTCGCCAGCTCAGCGGTCCGCTCGCTGAAGATTCAGAAGTCCAATCTGCCTTGCAAACTATTCGCCGAAAGATGATGGAGATCAACGATGTGGCTCACGCCAAAGCAAAAGCTGCCGTGAAACCTGTCAAGTACTCCATTGCGATCAAGCCCACGAACAGCCCACCAGCAGAAAAAGCAGACGGTGGCGAATTCGTTGATCTGTTCAACGGCGAAGACTTGACGGGCTGGACGCAACGGAATGGAACGGCAACCTACCGCATCGAAGGCGACACGATCGTCGGTAAGACCAGCGACGGCAGCCCGAACTCGTTCCTGTGCACGGACAAACTGTACGGTGATTTCGAATTGAATTTCGAAGTTAAAGTAGATCCGCAATTGAACTCCGGCGTCCAAATTCGCTCGCAAAGCGTCGGCGATACTCCGGAAGGCCGCGTAAACGGTCCCCAGGTAGAGATCTCATTAGATGGCCTGGCCGGTTACGTCTATGGCGAAGCGGCCGGCGGCTGGATGACTCCCGACACCGATCGCAAGCCACATCAGCACTTTAACGATGGCCAATGGAATGTCTATCGCGTTGTCGCAGTGGGCAACAAGATTCAAACGTGGATCAATGGTCACCAGATCTCGGACCTAACACATGACGAACGCTTCAAGTCGCATCCCAAAGGCTTTATCGGGTTGCAGGTTCATGGGATTGGCCAAGGTCAAGGTCCCTACGAAGTTCGTTGGCGGAATCTGAAGCTACGCGATCTTACCAATGCCGGCGCGACGAGTGATAACACACTCAGCGACGACGAAAAGCAATCCGGCTGGCGGCTGCTGTTCGACGGCCAGTCCACTGCTGGCTGGCGAGGCTACAAATCGCAAACGATTCCCGCCAGTTGGCGAGTCGAAAACGGTTCACTGCTCTCGCGACGCGAGCAAGGTCGCTCGACGGGGGACATCATCACCGACGAGCAGTTCGACAATTTCGAACTTCGCCTCGACTGGAAAATGACACAAGGAAACAACAGCGGCGTGATCTACCGCGCTACGCAAGAACACGATCAAGTCTGGCAGTCCGGACCCGAATATCAAATCCTAGACAACACAACTCACCTGGACGGCTTGAATACGTTAGCATCCGCAGGCGCTTGCTACGCCGTGTTCGCGCCTGCCAAAGACGCAACCAAAACTCTTGGGCAGTGGAACCAAACGCGAATCCTGGCGCAGGGCAAACACGTGGAACATTGGCTCAATGGCGACCAAGTCGTCGAGTACAACATCGACAGCAACCGCTGGAAGGCGCACGTAAAAACCAGCAAGTTCTTTGCCACCGCATACGGACAAGGCAATTGGGGGCAGGCCCCAAAAGGGCATATCGGATTGCAAGACTACGGCGGCGCCATCGAGTTCCGTAACATCATGATCCGCCCACTTCCAGCGACAGCAGAATGATGCGTTTCACACAGTCTGCAACATCCGGCCCGTTCATTCTTATCGCGGTGCTTTTCATGATCCTGCCGCGCATTGCGGCACAGGAAGTGACGACCGACGAGAAGTTTCAGATGCATCGCGGCGTTGCTCGCCAAGAAGTAATCCAACGCACGCTAAACCCCTACTCGGGTGAACACGCCTCGGGAATCGATACTTCGACACTGACCGGAACGGTGATGTGCGGTTACCAAGGTTGGTTCGCGTGCCCCGACGATGGCTCAGGCAGAGGCTGGTATCACTGGCGGAAAGGCCGGCGGTTTGAGCCTGGTGCATGCACGATTGACTTGTGGCCCGATGTCAGCGAACTCGATGAAGACGAACGATTCGCGACGAGCTTTGTGCTAAAAGATGGCAGCCCGGCTGAAGTATTTAGTTCACTGAATCCAAAAACCGTAGACCGGCATTTTCGGTGGATGAAGGAATATGGAATCGACGGAGCGTTTGTCCAACGATTCGGCGCCGAAGTGCATGACACAATGGGACTCTATCACTTCAACACCGTGCTGGCGAATGCTCGCGCGGGTGCCAATCGTCATGGACGCGCCTGGGCTGTGATGTACGATCTGTCCGGGCTCGGCAACGGGCAAACGCAGGTCGTCATCGACGATTGGAAAATGCTTGTGGACCACATAGCGGTCGGCCGAGATGCAAATGACAAGGCTTATCTCCGTCACAACGGAAAGCCAGTCGTAGCTGTTTGGGGCATTGGATTCAATGATGGTCGGCGGTATACGCTCGACGAATGCGCACAGCTGGTCGACTTCTTAGCAAACGATCCAAACTACGGTGGCAACACCGTCATGATCGGCGTGCCGACCTTTTGGCGCACCTTGACTCGGGACACTGTGGGCGACGCCAAATTACATGAGATCGTCAAAGCCGCTCACATCGTCAGTCCTTGGATGGTCGGTCGGTACGGCACCGTCGATGATGTCGAACGTTTTGCTCGCGATGTTTGGGGACCAGATCTAGCATGGTGCAGCGAGAACGGAAAAGAGTACTTGCCAGTCGTCTTTCCCGGCTTCAGTTGGCACAACATGAACCGTCGATCACCCCTTGGCCAAATTCCACGACAGGGCGGGCGTTTCCTGTGGAAGCAATACAATGAGCTCCGCAAAGTTGGCGCAACGATGGTTTACCAAGCCATGTTTGACGAAGTCGATGAAGCGACCGCAATTTTCAAGTGCACGAACAACCCACCCGTCGGTGAATCCAACTTCCTCGACTACGAAGGTCTTCCCACCGACCATTACCTTTGGCTCACCGGTCAAGGCCGACGTCTAATTCGCAACGAACTACAGCCAACTGAAGTTCTTCCGCAGCGCATTGAACAGCCGTAATCCAAAGGCATTCATTTGGCCACGCCACGCGAGTCCGATCTCTTCGCTGTCGTCACTTCGTAAAGAGATCAAAATAAACTGAGTCAATCTGAAACCCGTGGACTCCAGCCTTTGTAAGGCGTTCTACGTCGCGACGAGCGAGTTCCTTGTGCTTGTCCGCCGGATAGCGAAACGTGTTGATCGCGGGAATGATCAACGCACGAGCCTTGTGCAGTTTCGTGATGTCGTCATCTAAAAGGCGACTCGGCAACCCAAACCAAAACCGATTGGACAAGTCGATCGATTCGCCGGCTCGAAGACGCCGCATTTCGTCGTCGGTTGGCGTAAAGCGAACATGCTTAAGGTGCATTCGCGCCTGATCCGACCCAGAGAATGAAATGGATGCGTTTTCTAGCTTGAACCTCACAATCAACGCATCGATCGATTCTAAGAAGTCACGTGATTCGCGTCCGGCCTTGAGGTCAAGCATCACACCGATTTTCAAATCGCGGCATATGGTTAACGCCGTCTCCAGTCGCGCTATCTTGTCATCGCCCTTCAAATAGTGAATCTGCTCCAAATCGGTGGCATTCAGTTCGCTGACACTTTCTTCCCGTCCGCAAGCCTTGTCGAGCGTATTGTCGTGAAAGACAATCGGAACTCCATCGCGACTCCGCTGGACATCGACCTCAACCAGATCGTACCCAAGCTTTGCCGCGAGCCGAATTGCGGTCAGAGAACACTCTGAAGACTTCTCTGTCACGACCCCACCACGGTGCGCAGCCAGGATCGGCCTGTGCTGTTCGATGCTCTGCGCGTCGCGAAAGTCGATCAGGAATCTATCCGTGTTCGTATCAGCTGCGGTCCAACTGGCGCATAGGATTGGAATCCAGAGTGAAAACACAATGAGGACAGCGCGCATCAGCAGTTTCTCCATGATTTGGCTCGCCAAAGACGATTTCGTGTAAGAAGTGACCGAGTGTTTCAGACTTCTCCGTCCTCAGCAATAAGGCCGCTGGCAACTGATCGCAGAATTGACTCGCCCCATCGATGCGGGGTACGATGATGAGACACGTACTAATTGGATATCGCGAGTGTTTTGGGTCAGCCGTTGTCGATGACGATTTAGCCATCGAACGATAGCTAGGCGAGAGCCTTGGCTCCCGCACACGCCAACTCGCCACTATCCGATCAATTTCGCATTAGTTGAGAATAGGATGCTCCTACGATGTTGTTTGGCCAAAGCATGAACGCATTTCTGATCGGCCTGTTGGCATTTGCGTTCTTTATCTTTGTTGTTCTGTTCTTTGTCTTTCTTCGTTTCTTTCGACTGTGGATTCAGTCAGTTACTACCGGCGCCGGCATCCGGTTGGTGGACATGGTGGCGATGACGTTCCGGAAGGTAAATCCCGCTGTAATCGTCCGCAGCAAAATCATGGCCGTACAAGCAGGGCTGGACGAATCAGAAGGTATGACCAGCCGCTCGTTAGAGGCGCATTACTTGGCAGGCGGAAACGTTGCATTGGTCGTCCAATCACTGATCGCCGCAAACAAGGCAAAAACGATTCAGCTTACCTATCGAGAGGCGACGGCGATCGACCTGGCCGGTCGAAACGTATTGGAAGCTGTGCAGACGAGCGTTTACCCGAAAGTGATCGATTGTCCTGCTCGTTCGTCTGCTCGCAAAACTTTGGATGCGGTTGCCAAGGACGGCATCCAGTTAAAAGTCACCGCTCGTGTTACAGTTCGCGCAAACCTTCAGCGGCTCATCGGTGGTGCGACCGAAGAAACGATTATTGCGCGAGTTGGCGAGGGCATCGTGAGCGCGATCGGTTCGGCGGAGACTCACGACGAAGTGCTCGAAAACCCGGATCGGATCTCGAAGGCCGTGCTTGCGAAACGATTGGACGCCCAGACAGCGTTTGAAATTGTCTCGATCGACATTGCTGACATTGACGTTGGCGACAACATCGGTGCTCGACTGCAAGCCGACCAAGCCGAGGCCGATACGCGAGTTGCTCGGGCTCGTGCAGAAGGACGTCGCGCGATGGCGATTGCCGCTGAACAAGAACAAGTGGCACTCATCGAAGAAGCTCGAGCTAAAGTTGTCGAGGCAGAAGCTGACGTGCCGCGAGCGATGGCGGAATCGTTCCGATCTGGGCGTCTTGGTATTCTGGACTACTACAAATTGCGAAATGTTGAAGCCGATACGGAAATGCGAGCGGCGATTGCAGGTGCAGGCACAAGTCGACGTCCTAACAACGACGGGGAATAGTTGAATGGAAGCGTTCATTAAGATCGCCATCTTTTTGATCATCATCTTGTTCTCTGCGATCGGGCAATTCCTGAAGGAGCGACCCAAGAAAAGACGGCAAGACGGTGGTCCTCAAAACGATGGCCGAGAACTTCCCCCACGACCACAAGCAAATGTCCAGGGCGCGCCGCAGAATCGGCCCAATGTTGGTGGGCTTGAAGCTGAGATCGAGGACTTTCTTCGCCAAGTGACGGGACAGTCGGCCGCGCCCCCCGCACCGACTCCAAAGCCTAGAGTCGCAGAAATTCAGGAGCCGATGTACGTCGAGCCGGAAGTCATTGAAGCTGAAATAACATCTCGGCCGTCGATTGGACGTGAGTCTGTCGCTGCGCATGTCAAGCAACATCTAGGCGATGCCCATCTCGCTTCCAAGATTGAATTACGCGACGAAAAGATGGATTCACATCTGCACGAAGTGTTCGATCATAGATTGAGTTCGTTCGATAGGCCAACGCTGGCTACGAAAAAGAAGCAGGCGAAACCCTCCGTGGCGCCGAAGACATCGGGATTGGATGCCGCTGAATTGTTGAAAGCATTCCAATCTCCTGAAGAGGTAAGAAAAGCCATAATCCTAAAAGAAATTCTGACACCTAAATCATTCGATTGACTGCTGAGCGGAAGGAACGACGTTGACGAAAGCGACACCGGAAACGACGAAAATTGGCTGGATCGGAACAGGCGTCATGGGCGCCAGCATGTGCGGCCATCTGATTGATGCTGGCTACAAGGCGACCGTTTTTTCTCGCACGAAATCTAAAGCACAGCCGCTGATTGACAAAGGTGCAACTTGGGCCGACACGCCTAAAGCGGTTGCCGAGAACAGCGACATCGTGTTTTCAATTGTGGGCTTTCCGCATGACGTTCGCGAAGTGCTGCTCGGTTCGGAAGGAGCGCTCGCCGGAAGCAAATCCGGAAACATCTTGGTCGACATGACGACCAGCGAACCCTCACTTGCCATCGAGATAGCAGGGCAAGCGGCCGAACGAGGCGTTGCGTCCATCGATGCACCCGTTTCCGGCGGCGACGTCGGCGCGAAGGAAGCTCGTTTGTCGATCATGATTGGTGGAGACGAATCGGCCGTTGCATCAGTGATGTCGTGCTTTGACGCGATGGGGAAGACCATCGTTCACCAAGGCCCAGCAGGCGCCGGTCAACACACGAAAATGGTCAACCAAACGCTGATTGCGACCGGAATGATTGGCGTATGCGAGGCGCTATTGTACGCTCACAAAGCTGGCCTCGATTTGAAGACGGTTCTGCAATCGGTTGGTTCGGGAGCCGCAGGTAGCTGGTCGCTGACGAACCTTGGCCCACGAATCATTGATGGGAATTTCGATCCCGGTTTCTTCGTCGAGCACTTCATTAAAGACATGGGCATCGCGCTCGCCGAAGCAAAAGCAATGAACCTCTCCCTGCCTGGCTTGGCTTTAGGTCATCAACTTTACCTAGCCGTTCAAGCGCAGGGCCACGGAAGAAAAGGCACGCATGCGTTGCAATTAGCACTTGCCCATTTGTCTGGATCCGAATGGGATCCAACGAAGTAGTAGTAAGCGCGCCGCTGGCGCGCTTACTTTATCCGTTTTGACGCGTCGATAGTTATCGGCGTTTGCGGAATACCAAAGCTATCGCAGCGATCAGTGGCAGCACGCTGAACGCTGGTTCAGGAACGGCTGTGATGACCGATCCACTACCGCCATCGCTGGCAAGCATGATATTCACTCCGTCAACGGCTGCCGCTCCACCGACGAATACTTTCGCCAAATGCTCTGTCGTGAACGCGTCAGGCGTTTCCGCCAGAAAGCTGAGTACGGCGCCCGGTTCCATGTAAATAGATGACAAGTTGATTGGATTGCCGCCGCCGCCAAATGTGGCCGAACTCGTTCCGTCAATATTCAGTCGCACGTCGTTGACAATAAAGAACGGATTGAACTGCCCGCCATTAATCACGTCGACGATTGGTCCAGTAACACCATCGTTTGACGGATCGGCATCTCCGCCTGGTTCGCCCCCAACTCCGTCGTTTCCAACCGGTGAGATAATGCTACCGTCAATGGTCAGGCGGTTTCCGTCTGCAATTTGCAATCGGACTTGTCCGGCGAGATCAGGGATTTGTGCGTCGTGTGCGAACGGTCCAGGTCCGATACGAACGTCATCTGTGATGGTTACATTTTCATCAATGGCAGTGACTGACGACCCGCGCAGATCCCAGTTAGCCTCGTCGAAAACGTCGGTGCTAGCACCGCCAACCCACTTGATTTCTGCGTTCGCTGTGCACGCCAGCGCCAAGCTGAACACGCCGACAGTAGTTACGAGGATTCTTTTCGTCATGATGTTCCTTTACAGTACTGTGTCTGCTGTCGCTCCAGCATCAATCATTGTTGAATCAGCAGGCTCAAAAACACTCAAGTTGTCCAGGTGCTCGGGAACTGAATTCCGAGTTCTCGGGCGAGTTTAATTGTGCGAGGTCGCCAGCGGAAGTGTTTACTAACAAACTTAAACGCGGGTGTTTGCGTTCTTTAGCATCCGGCCATTGCGATCAGTTGGTTAAATGTTATCAAGGCCGGCTTGATCGCGTATGATGTGCGTTTTGGTTATGCACACCGAGCCATCCAGAAAGACTAAAGGATCATTCATGAGTTGCCGCGCGTTTGGGATATCGATTGTTTTGTCCGCCATTGCTTCCTGTTCCGTATTCGCTGATTACGAGTCGACCGTTCTTGAAGATATGCCATTTGCGTATTTTCGTTTTGAAGACGCGGCAGGTGCATCAGAACTGGCTGACTCATCAGGAAATGGAGCTTCTGGCTATGACATTACTGACGTTGAATTTCAGCAAGATGGAATTGTCGGCAAGGCGGGCGAGTTCCTCGGCAGCAGCAGCATCGTAACGGATATCGACTTCGATCCGTCGGCAGACGGACTGAACCAATGGACAATCGAAACATGGTTCTACACGACCGGTGTCGAAGAGATCGAAGATCCAGAGACAGGCGATTTCATTGAAGTGGTTCGTGACCAGCAGGTTTACATCGCTCAAAAAGATGGTGGAGGACTCGGCCGCTCGAACGTCTTGATTTCCGCGCAACGTCAACCAGGTTCGTTCATCGGCGGCAATACCACCAACGCGTTCGATCCAGCCACAAGCGATTTCTTGCAACCCGAACAGTGGTATCATTTCGTCGTTGCCGCCAACGCCGACGAAGACGAGCTTTATTTTTACGTCAACGGTGAACCGTCCGAATTGAACCCGCAGTTTCCAGGCAACAATGGCATCGAACCTGCCGACGGGGAGTGGGTTATTGGCTCTCACAAGAATCAAGGTGCACAATTCTTCGAGGGATTGCTGGACGAGATCGCGTTTTATGACAAGATCCTCAGCCCCGAACGCATCAAAGCTCACTACGATGCTGCCATGGGTGTCGCAGGGGTACCAGGAGATTACAACAACAATGGCCAACGCGACGTGGCTGATCTCGATTTGCTGACGGCAGGAGTTGCCGCTGGCGATGCAGCGTTTGATCTGAACGGTGATGGCGCTACCGACAACAACGACCGGTTGTTTTGGATCAATGACCTTAGCAATACTTGGGTAGGCGACTCCAATTTCGACGGTGAGTTTTCGAGTGCCGATTTTGTCAAGGTCTTTACTTCCGCGAAGTACGAAACAGGTGCCGCAGCTAATTGGGGCGAAGGCGATTGGAACGGCGATGGCTTGTTCAGCAGTAGCGATTTTGTCCAAGCGTTCGCCGCAGGAAGCTACGAACAGGGACCACGTGCAGGTGGCCTGATGGTTGTGCCAGAGCCGACGTCTGCAGCCTTGTCGCTGCTTGGCTTGATTTCACTATTCGCCTGGCGTCGAAAATAGTGATTCCAGCGTGAATTCTTCAGGCGGTTCTCTGATAATGGTCAGAGGATCGCTTTTTTTGTTGTTGTCCCGAAACCTACTCGCCGCATCAGTTCGAGCCGTGATGCCAGCCGACACGAGGAGCCAAACATGTCGATCAGCCGTTGGCAAAACCGCAACCGTACCGGATTCGAGACTCTAGAAGATCGTCGATTGCTTGCGGCGGACGTTCGAATCACAGAGTTCATGGCGGCGAATGAGTCGACATTACGCGACAGCTACAGGCAGACGCCTGATTGGATTGAACTGCACAACGCTGGTGACGCAGCCGCGGATTTGGCCGGCATGCATCTGAGCGACGATGAGGACAATCTGAATAAGTGGTCGTTTCCAAACGGCACGACTCTTGGTGCGGGCGAGTATCTGGTCGTTTTTGCATCCGGGCTCGATCGAGTGGATGACGACGGTGGAGTGCATACGAATTTCAATTTAAACGCGAGCGGCGACTATGTTGCGCTGTCGAACGCATCTTTGGAAATCATTTCGGATTTGACGGGCGGAGGAAACTACCGCGATCAGTTTTCCGATATTTCATTCGGCGTCAGCAACTCTGATCCGCAAATCATCGGTTACCTGACGACGCCGACTCCAGGCGCCGCGAACCAATCGGAAGTGGTGAACATCGGACCCAATATTCGCGCCGTCACACAGAACATCGATCGAATCACCGATTCGGAAGTACTGCTGGTTACCGCTCGAGTCACCGATCAGTACGCCGCGACCAGTCAAGTGACGCTGACGTATCGAGCTGCGTACGGAGACGACGTCACTATCGCAATGACCGATGATGGACAAAACGGAGATACACTTGCCAACGACGAAACCTACTCAGCGGTTATTCCTGCTGGTGCGGCGCAAGAAGGTCAGATGCTTCGATGGTACGTCAGCGCGGTTGATGCGAATGGGAACACGTCTCGTGATCCTGCATTTCTGGACAGCGAGGGCGAAGACCAGTCACCGGAATACTACGGAACGGTCATTTCCAACACTGCCATTGACACGCAGCTGCCGGTGTTCGAGTGGTTTCTTGAACCTGGCACCGAAAGTCGGGCGGGCACCCGTGGAGGAACTCGGGCTGCCGTCTACTACGATGGCGAGTTCTACGACAACGTGTTCGTCCGAGTCCGTGGTGGTTCCTCGGCCAGCCTGGCGAAGAAGAGTTTCAAGTTTGACTTCAACACTGCGAACGACTTCCGATTTCATCCCGACCATGGGCGAGTGACGGAAATCAACGTCAACACTACGTTCACCAATAAGGACTACATTCGCCAGGCTCTCGCGTTTGAAGTTTTCGATCAAGCAGGCGTACCGGGCTCGGAAGCGTTCCCCATTCGGGTCCAGCAGAACGGTGAGTTCTTTTCGGTCGCCATTATGATCGAGCAACCGGATGCTGAAATGCTGCAGCGAGAAGGACTCGATCCCAACGGTGCACTCTACAAAATGTACAACCGTTTTGAGTCTGCTTCCGGTGCAGAAAAGCGAACACGCGAATATGAATCGAGCGGTGATTTGGCAGAGTTTGCCAGCAACGTGAATCGATTGGAAGGAGAAGAACTTCGCAATTACATTTTCGACAACGTCAACGTCCCGCAAGTGCTGAACTACCTGGCGGCGACGGTGATCATGCAAAACAACGACCAAATGGCGAAGAACTATTTTGCCTATCGCGACTCGGACGGCACCGGTGAATGGTCGATCTTCCCGTGGGATTTGGACCTGACGTTCGGCCTGCATTTCATGTCCAACGATAGCATCTTGGACGATGAAATCTTCGCCGACAAAGACGATTTCACAACGTTCGCTGGCGTGACGATTTGGCCATCTCATCCATTCGTCGGTGATGAAGCTCACCCCGCCAATCGATCGTGGAATCGATTAATCGACGCGTTGTACGAAGTCCCTGAATTTCGTGAACTCCATTTGCGGCGTCTGCGAACGTTGATGGACGCAATGTTGCAATCACCGGAAACGCCGGCGAATGAGTTGCTTTTTGAAAAGCGACTCGACGAGTACGCAGAGATGATTCGATCGGATGTCACGCTGGATTACGAAAAGTGGGCGAATCCGTGGAGTTATGGCGAAGATTATTCACTGGACGAAGCGATGCAAAGAATGAAGGACCTCTTTTTTGCAGTTCGCCGCGAACACCTGTTTGAAACACACAGCGTGAACAATCTCAATCCAGAACCGCCCACGGTCGTTATTCCCGAATTCGCGGCGGCTCGATATTTCGTGCCGGGCGACGATTCGCTAGGCACGACATGGACGACGTTAGATTTTGATGATACAGCATGGGGTGTCGGCGAAACCGCGATCGGTTTCGAAAACACGCCTCGCAATTACATCGATTTGATCCGCACCGATGTCAAACCGATCGACACGGTAGAAGGTGGAACGTCGATATTCATGCGTATTCCGTTCACTGTCGACACATTGGCCG
>JAGQPC010000720.1 GCA_020426925.1 Planctomycetales bacterium
ATCGGCGGAGCGACCGACCGAGCAAACGATCATGGTCCGCGTTGGCCAGGGACTCATTGCCGTGATCGGTTCGTCCCCAGCGCCCATGGAAGTCATTGAAATGCTTGACCGCATTTCCATGAGCGAACTGAAACGGGGATTGGATTCCTCGCTCCCCATGTTCTCGGCAACATTCACACTACCGGCGTCGCCAAATGCCTGCGGCATTGAAGCCTGGGAAACAGAATATCCGCCAGTAAAAACTGCGCTACTTTTTCTTGGCTTCGCGATAACAAGGCGCTTCGGCCAGCGTAAAAACTACGATCTCTTCGCCCGTAAGGGTGCTGATGTCATGGTGCAGGCTCACGGGTTTGGTTCCGGTGATGTCCTCAACAACCGCGTCCAGCTTTGGCCTCGCTACCTCGATAAGTTGCGATCGAACTTGCTTCAGCAAGTCGCGTCCCTTCTCAGCCGGAAGCGTCGTCACGAGATGCTGCTCGGCGGCAGTCAAGACACCCTGCAAGCGAACCACAAGCAGGTCACCGATCAAATGTGCGCGGATGTCCTTGGGGCCCCGGCCCATATATTCCTGCTCGAAATGGGACATCCCTTTGCATACGGCAGCTTCGATCTCTCCCTGTGTTTTCATGAACGTGCTCCGAGTTCGTCGAGCGAATGCTGAGCACGGCGCTCAGCGCTTCACGAGCGACAATCGACAATTCTACAAAAAAACGCCAACCGGTTACAGCCGCGATAGTTACGAAGGCGGACGCCTGCCGGGCGGAGTCCAAAAGGCGAGTGCCAGGCAAGGGCATGGCTGTCTTGACGAGACGTGGTTGGAACACGAGACCAACACGCTTACTAGACTCTCTCCAGTTGTCTTCAAAGTTCGCTTTACAATTAAGCGGGCTCTTGTTTTTTCAACCGAATAGCGTAGCATCATAAATGTTGGGGAAGGGCCACTAAGCCATTCCTCACATCCTTTCGGACGACTAGATAAATAGCAACCTGGCAGACCCAGGGGGCCTGTTAAAAAGTAAACCGATGTGGCAAAGCACTCGCAGGTGTTTCGCCACATCGGTTTTTTTATGCGCTCATCGAACGCGTCGCTCTGGCGTGATTGTTCAGATCGGGACCGCGAACGCATGACCGAGGAAAGGCAATCAGAGTGTTTATTGAAGTGAGCCAATTCGCCGTACTGGCCATGGGTGATGCTCTCGCCATCGGTGGAATAGCCGTGGCAATCCTAGCCGCCCTGGTCGTGTGCCTCGTTTTCTTTCACTACGGGGCGCTGTGGTTTCAGGCCTACATGTCTAGTGCAGACGTGAGCCTGATGAGCTTGATCGGCATGAGCTTCCGCCAGGTCAAACCAAGTATGATCGTCACGGCCCAGATCATGGGCAGGCAGGCGGGGCTGAATATCGACCGAAAATCGGGTATTAGCACCGCGCGTTTGGAGGCACACTTTCTGGCAGGGGGTGACGTCATGCACGTCCTTCGCGCGATCATCTCTGCTCATCGTGCCGGCATCGATTTGGATTTCGACCGTGCGGCGGCGATCGACCTTGCGGGACGTGACGTGCTGGACGCCGTGCGCACCAGCGTGTCGCCCAAAGTGATCGACTGTCCAGGACCTGGGCGTAGCGGCAAGACAACGCTCACCGGAGTGTCGAAGGATGGCGTTGAGCTGCGCGTCGCAGCGCGGGTGACCGTCCGCACGAATCTGGATCAATTGGTTGGCGGAGCCACCGAGGAAACGATCATTGCCCGCGTTGGCCAGGGAATCATTACCGCGATCGGAGCAGCCCAAACGCACATGGAAGTCATGGAAATGCCCGACCGCATCTCCCGGAGCGTGCTGGCACGGGGACTCGACTCGAACACGGCGTTTGAAATCGTCTCGATCGACATTGCCGATATTGATGTCGGAGAAAACATTGGAGCGCGTTTGCAGAGCGACCAAGCCGAAGCGGACACGCGAACGGCCCGGGCGCGTGCCGAGGCCCGTCGCGCGGA
Organism: Planctomycetales bacterium; assembly: GCA_020426925.1. Taxonomy (GTDB): domain Bacteria; phylum Planctomycetota; class Planctomycetia; order Pirellulales; family Pirellulaceae; genus JAGQPC01. The sequence goes on from JAGQPC010000720.1 coordinate 1,996, forward strand.
AGCGATCGCGTGCCAGCAGGAGATGAAGGCGAAGGTGGCGCAGAGTCGGGCGATGTTGGTGCTCGCTGAAGCTGAAATACCCACGGCACTTGCTGTGGCGTTCCGCGCAGGACAGCTTCACGCAAGACGCCCAACGACAACGAAAAACCCTCGCCGTAGAGATACGCCGCTCGTGGTTTCTAGTTCCGATCAAAATGCCAATCCCCGACAATCCCGTGTGGATGGAGTGGCACCAGTAAATCCGAATCCCAAGGCCAAGAGAGACTACGAATGAACATCTTCAATTGGTTGAAAAGCCGGTTCTCGCGCCGAGGCAATCTTTTGTCGCTCTACCGGCGCGGATTGGCAAGGGCCAAGAAGCACGATCACCAAGGGGCGATCGATGATTACAGCGTCGCGATCGACGTGCCAGACGCGCCCGTGGACGTGAAAGCGATGGCCCTGTTTAACCGTGCGCTGGTGCATTTGGCGAGCGGAGACTTTACGAGGGGAGTTGACGATCTTCACACGGTTTTGGCGATGAACGAGGCACCGGCGACTGTCAAGAAAATGGCTAGACAAAAGCTTGCCAAACGGGAATCTCGATTACGCAAGGCTAACGTGTAGAAACATTGTGCGTATTCCAAACACAAGGAGCAAAACATGCTCGTTCTAAGTCGCAAGTCGATGGAATGCATTCGGATTGGCGACAATGTTGTCGTTACGGTGCTGGAGATTCGGGGTAACAAGGCGCGAATTGGGATTGACGCCCCCGAGGACATCTATGTCCTGCGCAGCGAATTGCTGAACCGAGTTTCAAGCGCGTCAGAAAACGGTTTCCGCGCCACAGTCCGCCCGACGGAGCCGTGCGATTCCCGCAGCATTGAAGCTATGGAGACAGACGGCCCCAGTGGTTAAGTCCAAGCAACATTGAACCCTGATGCTGTACGGAGAGAGTGACTTTGTTACGGCAGGAGATCACGTCATGGCTACAGGCCAAATCAAAAAGCTCGTTCATTTGTCGCAGCAGACATATCTGCCGAACACCCGGCTCGTGTCAGACCATAACGATAAGGGTTATGGTTTGATTGAAGCCGAGGATGGTCGAGACGTGTACTTTCCCCACGACGTGGTTGAAGGCCGGCGCGGGTTCGACGATCTGCGTCGCGGCCAGGTGGTTGAGTACACGCTAGAAAACGGCCCGTACCTGCGCGCGAACCTAGTACGGTTGGCGAGGGCTGCTCTAGGGAAGGTTCAGAGGCCTGCGGCTTGATAGCGAACGGATCGTTCAAAGACAGCTTCGGTCATGCCGAGCGCCCTTTGTGGTGACCGGTCCGTGCAAACGTCCGGCCTGGTGGTTGTCAAAGTTGGCAATCACACATCCGCGGCCTTGTCTTGCGACCACGGCGATTGCGCGATTTCAGG
>JAGQPC010000721.1 GCA_020426925.1 Planctomycetales bacterium
GCGTTGAGTGCTCGATTCGTTTCGACAAACAGCGGCGCGGGACCTGTGAGTCTGACTCGGATTCCGGGAGCGTTGCTTTCGCGGAGTGCCTTTGTCGCCGCTGCTAAAATGTCATCAGTGCACTGATCGTCTGACGCGATGTTGATCCAATCATATTGCAGCGGCATCAATACTGTTTTGGCATCTTCAGAAATCAGCTGACCGACGATCAGCGGATGATCTGCGACTAGTGTTTTTGCCGCCAGGAATTTGCTGTCGTCCGATCCGTCAGGTGGGAATATCGCTTTGGGAAGCCCGAATCGATTCAGCGTAGGAACTCGCTCGAGCCACAAGATGTCCGCAACGATCTCCAGCTCTTCGATGCTCGCTGCGATCTTCCGCAGCGCCGCAACCGATCGCTCGCAAAACAAATCTTCGACTTCGACGACGAGGAATGCGTCTGGTTTCGGAAGCGTAAAATCTGCAGGTGGTTTTCGGACTTCAGAAACGCCTTGCTGGTCGTTGCGTTTTGTGCCTCGGTCTTCTCGGACACCACCGAATAAGTGCCCCCAGGTAGCCAGACAAGTCAAACCAATTATACCGAACACCAACACCCAGCGTCGCGTTTCAAAGAGGCGTGCAAAGAGTTCGACGATCATGGACGCGATCAGTTGGCGGTGGCGTGAAAAATACGGCAAGCGGCAGATTGCGAAATCTCTTCCCACACTGTATGGTAGGCCCCGATTGACTCGAAGTATTCGAGCAACCGATTGAAGAATTCATTTCCGCCCAAGGTAGCACTGTCACCAACGACAAAAAGCTTACGCCTCGCTCGCGTCATCGCGACATTCATTCGCCGCTGGTCGGCCAAAAACCCGATTTCTCCGTCTGCGTTTGAGCGGACCATCGAAATCAACACAACCTCTTTTTCGCGACCTTGAAAACCGTCGACCGTATCGATTTCGATCTCGCGACACTGCACGCATTCGCGCAACAGCCGCACTTGAGCCGCATACGGAGCGATCACGGCGATATCGCTGGAGTTGACGCCGATTTGCAACAGCCGCTTCACTTTTTCGGTAACGAATTCAGCTTCCTGTGGGTTACGTTTACTTTCGCCGTCCGGTTCGATCTCCTCGTCCCAATTCGCTCCGGCTGTGTCAACAAACGTGACAGCGGTATTGGCGATCTCGTCCTGCTCGTGCAACGGAAGATCGGACAACAGGTGTGATCGCACAGAGTCATGCGCGATCAGCGATCCGTCGTAGAACTCTTGACTGCTGAAGTCCATGATTTGATGGTGCATGCGATATTGAACTTTAAGCTGAGTCGTTATCTCATCACCGTACTTTGCGACCAGGCTTTCGAGCATGCTGAACGCAAAACCTTCGCGAGCCGCTTCGGTGGAAATCACAGTGGGCGGCAGTTGCTGATGGTCTCCTGCAAAAATGACTCGATCAGCGAACAGAATCGGTTGCCAACAGCCAGGCTCCGTACTTTGACATGCTTCGTCAATCACCGCAGTGTCGAATCTTCGATTATCCAAGACATCAGTATCGCACGTTGTTGTCGCGCAAATGATGTCCGCGCGGTCCAAGACGTCCTTTACGGCTTGCCGCTCGAGCTTGCGTGCTTCTTGTCGGAGTTGCTTCGCTTCTTGACGCATTTCTTGACGTGCTCCACGAGCAGGCTTTGCGCGAGTGTATTTGCCGATTTTGCGATAAAGAGCCTCCGCGTCGTTCATCAACTGTTTGACCCAACGCATGTTCTCGTGATTTTCAACCATCACGTCTAAAGAATGGTCACGGAGACTTTCGGCAACTCGCGCGGGATGGCCGATACGTACGACGTTCGTTTTGGCGGCAACGAGTTGCTCAAGCAGATTGTCGACCGCAGTGTTGCTGGGAGCCGTCGCGAGCACCTTTTCACCACGCTCAACCGCCTGCCGAATGAATTCGATTAACGTGGTGGTTTTCCCGGTTCCGGGCGGACCGTGAATCACCGCGATGTCTTCGGCTGCCAAGGAATGAGCGACCGCGTTTTGTTGCGATTCGTTGAGTTCCGACAAGAAGCGAACGTCAGCCGGGTTGCCTCGCCGCGGATTTCGTGTCCCAAGAATCGTGTTACGTAATTCTCCAATGCGTCCTGTTGCGGAACGCACAGCAGCGATCGAAGCTCGCTGTCTACGACGAGTGATTTCGTCCGCCGACAAGTCAATTCGAAACGAATCGCCTTCTGGCCAGTCGTCGACCGCGACTTCGATTTTCGCAGAATTCCTCGAACTCACGACCGCCTGAACAGGTGCAAGTTCCATATCGTCCATCGAAGACAGCAAGACTGGCGAACCAACTCGCAATCGATTCCACGGAAGTTCAAGCGTCCGATTTCGCTTGACAAGTCGCAGCAGGAATCGACCGCCCAATCCTGTTGAGTGGTCGTCGATGACCATGTCCAATAGCGTCTCGCCCGATCGTTCGGCAAGTTTTGTGTTTTGCTCGCGACGCCTCTGAGCAACACGCAATGCCTCTGCTTCGGATTCCATGTCGATCCAGCGACAGAGTTGGTCAAAATGTTTGTCGATATCGGTGATGGCCGGACGCTCCCAACGAGTTGTTTGGCTGAGTTACTGGCCGAGCTTTTTCACGATTGCGTCGACATCGTAAACACATCCGCCCCAAGTCCCACCGCCGGCTTGTTGCATCGCCGCCCATAGCCGAGTCTCCGGTGGCAAGTCGTCATCTGGTTTTACATCTGGGTGCGGTGCTCGGTTTCGCAGTAGTTCCGTCGCTTCGTCCGCCGACAATTCTCGCTCACTGTCACCTACCAAATCGATCGTTCCTGTCAAATTGTTTCGATCAACAACGATGCGAACTTGATCGCCATCGCGCAGCTTGCAAATAGGACCTCCCGCCAATGCCTCGGGTCCAACGTGACCAATGCATGCACCGGTGCTGACACCCGAAAATCGAGCGTCCGTGATTACGGCGACTTCTTTTCCCCACGGCAAATACTTCAAAGCAGAAGTGATTTGGTACGTCTCTTCCATGCCAGAACCGATCGGCCCTCGGCCAATTAACACCAGAACATCGCCTGGCTCGACAGTCCGATCCGATTGGCCTTTGACAGCGGCGATTGCGTCTTTCTCACGAGTAAACACTTTGGCCGGCCCGGTCTTTCGATAAACGCCGTCTTCGTCGACGACCGACGGATCGATAGACGTCGCCTTGATAACGGAACCTTCGGGGCACAAGTTGCCGATCGGAAAACAAACCGTGCTGGTGAGTCCTCGACGTTTCGCTTCTGGTGGCGGAATGATCACGTCGTCCGGATCGACGCCGTCTTTTTCTTGAAGCTGTCGACGCAACTCTGTTCGCCGTTCGCTTTGTTCCCACCAATCCAACACTTCGCCGACTGTTTGTCCGGAGACGGTTTTCGCATTCAACCGAAGAAGTCCCGACTCACGCAGATGAAGCATGACTTCCGGCACGCCTCCAGCCATGAAGAATCGGACCGTAGGATGGTTCGCTGGGCCGTTTGGCAAAACATCGACAAAACGAGGCACAGAGCGGTTCACTTCGCTCCAGTCTTCAACCGACGGCCTTTTTAGATTCGCGGCAAACGCAATTGCCGGCAGATGCAGCAAAAGGTTTGTCGAGCCGCCGACCGCTGCATGGACGACCATGGCGTTGTGAACGGAATCTTCACTGAGAATCTCGCGAATCGTGACGTTGGATCTCGCAAGGTTCCACAGTGCTTTTGCACTTCTGACCGCCATGTCGGTCCAAATCGGTTGTCCGCTGGGAGCGAGCGCCGAATGCGGAAGAGTCAGCCCGAGCGCTTCACCGATGACTTGAGCAGTCGCTGCTGTCCCCAAGAACTGGCATCCACCGCCAGGTGAACCGCAGGCAGTACATCCAGCGGCAGCGGCTTCTTCCAACGTGATCTCGCCTTGCGAAAACCGTGCGCCGATGGTTTGCACTTTCGCCGTGTCCTCGCCGACCGTAGGCGGAAGAGTAACGCCGCCGGGAACTAAAACGCACGGCAAGTCAAGCGATCCTGCCAGAGCCATCATCATCGCAGGAAGTCCCTTGTCACACGTCGCAACACCCAGCACACCGGCTCGCGTGGGCAGCGATCTGATCTGGCGACGAAAAACTCCGGCAGCGTCATTACGAAACGGCAAGCTGTCGAACATGCCGGTCGTGCCCTGAGTCCGGCCATCACACGGATCGGAAATCGAGGCAGCGAATGGAACTCCGCCCACTTGCTTGATTGTGGAAGCGGCAGCTTGAGCCAAAAGTCCGATCTCCCAGTGCCCCGTGTGGAAACCCAGCGCGATCGGGGTGCCGTCTGCGCCGCGAATTCCTCCTTGGGTGCTTAGAATCAAAAACTGCGGCCCCAGCATCTCGCGAGGATTCCACCCCATTCCTGCGTTCTGAGTCATCCCGAACAAATGACCACTCGGCCATTCGCGTAACATTTCCTCGGTCAGCGGAAGAGCACCGGCGGGACCGTCAGCATGAGTGAGCACGTCCAACGTTTGACCGTCGAGTGCGTTAAGAACTTCGTGTTGGTCGAAAAACGGGTTTTGTCTACTGGGCACAGTCTGAAAACTCACTGTCGTGTTGAGTCCTGTGGTTCATCGTTCGTGTAAATCATAGAGGATTTTGGTTCTGCGATCCTGATGGCCAGGAGGAACGAATAGCAGTATTCTGTTATGCGACTATTTTATGCACTTTGCGGACTTCCATTGCATGGCCAAGCGTCGACGAAACGAAAAACAACTTCCAGCTGGACAGCAGAACCGCCCGAGCGAGACCACTTTGCGGATTGTCGGTGGGTCAATGCGAGGTCGCAAAATCAAGTATTCGGGAGACCAAACCGTCCGCCCGATGAAGGACCGCACTCGAGAAGCAGTCTTTAATCTGGTGGGGCCCGCAATCAACGGTATGCATGCGGTCGACCTGTTTGCTGGTACTGGTGCGATGGCGATCGAGGCAATTAGCCGAGGGGCGGTCGGTGCCACGCTGATTGAGCGACATCTGCCGTCTGCTCGCGTAATCCGTGAGAATCTGGAAACGCTTGGCATTTGCAACCAATGCCAGTTGATTCGAGGTAATGCATTTTTCTGGGATGGCGCGGAGGCGGACAAAGAAGTCGCATGGTGCGTGTTCTGTTGCCCACCCTATCGTTTTTTTCACGACCAGGCCGACAAACTGCACGAATTGATCGCCAGGATTTTGGATATCGCCCCAGTGGGCAGCATTTTGGTGGCGGAAGCAGAGATTCCTTACGATTTTACTAGTCTACAGGAGCTTGGAGACTGGGACGTCCGCACGTACCGGCCTGCTGTCATCGGGGTTTTGGAAAAGCTGCAATAGAATTCAGCAGAATCGCTGGTAATACTACCGCGTTTTGCAGAAAGCTGGCAAAATATAGCGGATACGGAACGTCCTCCAAAAACGACAGCCATGGCATGCTGTAATTCCGCTGTCCGAAGATTTCTGTTGTTGCCGAATATAGTGACCAGGGTCCTTGATTCGGAAAGTGAGCTGACGCGATTTCGCGTCGTACGTT
>JAGQPC010000722.1 GCA_020426925.1 Planctomycetales bacterium
ATCGAACAGGGTCGGGTAGACGACAGACCTGCCGAGAATGATGTTCTGTTGAATTGACGATTCAGCACTTGGAAGAGGCCTGAAGGCCACCCCCACGACCGGGATATCTTGCAACAGCGGCACGCCTTGGCCCGTGCGGGCTACTTTGAGTGCAACTTGATAGCGACTGACCTCACGCAGTTCGTAGCTCGACGTTTGAACTTGCGTGTTGAGGAAGTGACGTTTCACTCGGCCCAAATGTTTTTCGTCGGCGCGAACGGGCTCACGAATGTCAGTTGTGTACATATAGTTGAAATCGTAGACGATCGAATCGCCGTCCGGCTGAATGACTGGGCGTATCTCATAGCCAGTCCCCGTCTCGATCTTGTAGATGCTCGGATCAGGAATTAATCCCTCTAAAGCGGAACCATTACGTGTGTTTTCGCGGCCCGTGTAACCCATTTGGTATTCATCCAATGATGTTGGGAGCCCGGGCAAAACGCTTGCTGCTTTTCCGTTCGGCTGCGCTCCGCCCAATAGCTGGAACGCGGAAAGAAACGTTGGGTCTTGCAATAGCGCTCCGTAGTCAGACGCGAGCGCTTTTGCTCCTTCGAATGCTTCGACGATCGCAATTCTTCGTTTCGGCAGGTCGAATTCCATCGTTGCAGTCGGCAGGACTTTCGCTAACGCACGATTGTTCGTCAGCACAGATGTGCGTTCGATATTGCCTAGAGTTACCTGGTGACGGCGAGCTGCATTTCTGACACCGATGAAAGATGGTTCGTAGAACTGAATTTTGAAATCGTCTTCCAAGGCTATAGAGAGTCGCTTTAGATAGTTATCGACAGTCGCGATCTGCTGACGCGTTCCCTCCAACAAGTCGATTAGCCGTTCTTCCTGCTCTTCGATGAGAAAATCGAGCAGCTTGCGACGTTCGAGCGAGGTGCGCGATTGCTTCAAGAGCGTATCTGCGTTGTGGTATTCCGCTTCTAGCTCGTTGAGTCCTCTGGCCGCGCTAAAAATGGACGTGCTGATCTCAAGCAGGGCCTTCGTTTGCTCGTTTACGGCAAGGCGTTCCAAAACTCGAACAATTCGACTGTGCCCAATCACAACTGTTTTGAAGTCAAAGTTCGTTGGATCTGTAGCTACTATGACTTGCTGAAACGATTGTTCCAAAACGGACCACGCATCCACGGTCCGGGCGATTGTCCTCAGGAGCGCATCCTTGCGTTGGGTTTCGTCGGCTCCCTTTGGAATTGTAAGCCAGCTGAATTGTGCGTTGACATCGATGGCACGTTGCCCCGCTATCATTTTCAACCCTTGCGCCGCAGTGTATTGATCCGGATCTCCACGCACAGCGTCGACGCCTTGCTGAAGCCGGTCAAGATCTTGCATTAGCTGAAGCCGTTCGCTCTCCCAAGTCGGAAGATACGCGAGCAGGACATCCGTGTCGTTCGATTCAACCCAATATTGCGATAGCTGGTGGATATCTCGATCAAAGTCACTGACCATCGATCGCAATCGCTGTGAGTATGCCTCGACTTCTCTAACACTTGTGAGCTGTTCCAACTCATCGATGTTCTCGATCTCTGCACGGGTCTTCGGAAGTGACTTGAGGACATGCTTGAACGCCGTTTGCCGTTCTTGGATGCCATCCATGATCAACTTAACTTCTCCGACCAATGCCTGAGCTGCTGCACGCTTTACTGCCAATTGTTTAGAGATAGACACGCGAGCAAGTTGTAGCTTTTGAATGGATTGCAAGACTGAATTTCGAAGAATGTTCTTCGACTGTTCTTCGGTTGCAATGTCTTCAAGCCGCTGATCTTCGATCATTGTTCGCTCAATGATGCGCTGCTTCAATTCCAACTCTGTAATCAATCGAGCTTTGAAAATCTGGGCGAGACGAATGAACTCGCGTTGCATCGGATTAATCGAATCCGATCCGGCACCCAGCGACGAGCAGCCGAAACCGCTACCGAAGAACGTATGGAAGTTACGGAAGTGATATCGCTGGGCCGCGTTCCGGAAAACGGCTTCTTGGATATGTTGCTCTTGGTGGCTTTTGTCGGTTAGCGGAAGCCGAGTGTGATTGAAGATCGCCAGGCGTTTGTGCGTTCGATGAGGCCTCAATTCACTGGCGCGACGGTAGTCAAATTCAGCCTGTGGCAGTTCCGTCTGAATCAAGTTCGTGAAATTGGCCAGGACGTTATGCCGAATGTCGTTCTTGGCGAGGGCCAAAATGAATAGTGCTCGGTGAAGACTGACCGTGTCCATTGAGTGGAGGCTTAGAATCTTGTTTTCCGAGTTCAGAAATTCGGAATCCATTTCATACAGTTCGTCGATGAAGTCGCGGCCGAACCAGTGATATAGGTACTTGCGGTCACGATCGACCTGAAAATGCTGCCCCTGTTCGTTCTCTTCGGCAATTCGAAAGGCTTCCTGCTGTATCGCTTGGCGAAGATAGAGCAGCGATTGTGACGTTAGAAAACGCCCAAGATCCACGTAAGCTTCGGAGTCAGTGACTGCGCGTTCGAGTTTCTCTCCACGTTCTCCGTTCAATTGCACTGTGGCGATATCAACTTTGACTTGGCCAACCGGCGCATCGATTTGGTGAACCATCGTGCGGATCGTGTTGATGCCTTCTTGCGGACCTCGAAGCTGAATCAGACCTGTTCCGATCACACTTACCGAAACTCGAGCCACCGGGTCAACCGATTCGATTTTTCCCGCCGCATACGTGTCTGGATCAGCGTGGGCCGATGCGACTTCCAGTCGAAACTGTGAATCACGCGCTCGGTCCTCTTTCGCCTGAGCGTCAATGGATTCTTCGTTAGTGCGGCTGGCTTCGGCGCGGAGGTCCGCGGCCTGTTGTTCCAACGCTTGCAATTCAGCATCGACATTCGTCAATCCTTCTCGCGTGCGCTGAATGTCAATTCGTTCGCTGTCACGTTCCAATTCGGCGATTCGGCGAGTCAACTCTGCTCTCCGCGCCTTTTCTTCGTCTGAAGCTGTATCCTCTGGCGGAAGACTATCGCGATCAGCTTTCAGCTCTTCGATGTCTTTCTCGTGAGCCTGTTTGATCGCTGACAGCTCGCGGTCTTTGCGTTGCAACTTCTTCGTCGCGTCGACCTCGTGCTCCAGCCGTCGCAACTCGGTTGCGACACGCACGGCCTCGCGTTCTTTGGCTCGCCGCTCGTCTCGTAATTCGTCCGCCGTGAGCCGTGCATCTTCTGCTCGACGCTGCGCCTGAGTTACAGCTGCGTGATTTAGAGATCGAGTTGTTCGGTTGATAATCTGCGCGACTCGGTCGGCGTCGCGAAAGTAGTACAAGCGAACAACTTTGGTGACAACTTTGTCGCCCGGATTGATGTCTTGCGCCTTGCTGCGTTGCGTTGGAAGAAACTCCGGGTATTCGACGTGAATTGGCTGCTCACGACTCGTAATATGGAAGTAGTGGGGAACGTCAGCGTTCTGAATTTGATTGCCAACGTTGTCGACCAAGTGTTTTTGATTGGCGTTCTTAAACGTCAACTGATACGCACCTTCGGCGAGCGGCGGAAGTTTTAGGTGCACTTGATTCCGGCCCTCATACGTAGCAATGATGTTTGCGACGGCGGAATCGCCAGGCACTCGACCTTTTCCCAGCGGTGTAACTTCGTAAAAGTCTGCAACTCCGGCCGCTTCTTGATTGAGGTCTGACTCGGCGAACGAAAGCACCAGCGTGGAATCGTCTGCGTTTCCAAAAACGTTAACGCGTTCAAGTTTCGGTCCTATGCGATCGACAGTCAGTGTTCGGCTGACGGAGTGGGTTACTTGCGTGCTTTTGTCGCGGTGTGTCAGCACGAACTCAACCGAGCTTCGGTCCTGAAAGAGTGCAGCGTCGATTTCATGTGCGATTTCGGTGTTATTGTCTGGTGTGTCCTTATAGTCCAGCACACCTGAGATGCGATATTCGCCAGACCTTGGGTCGATCGTTGCGCGCAGCTTCAAGCCGTCCAATTTGTCAGGATGGATGATGTTTTCGTCTGCGCGGAGTGTTGCGTCGGTCTTGTCAACAAAATCGATCTTTAGCCTTGGAATCGTTAACGAACCATTCGAGAGAAAGTTTGCTCGGCGTATGAATCCGTCCCCAAGACCATTGCCGGCGCTTGGCAATTGCCGGAACCCATCAGTCCCTCCAATCAGCGCTGGCTGCGTTTCTTTTCCGACTTTGAATGCGTTTGATATCTGTGCGTTGCTTCCTACAAATATGGCGAGCACCAAAACTGTCGGAACGGCGATTTTCAAAATGCGAGCAGACATCGACACAATCCTTTGTGTTTTGAACAGAATAATCTGTAGCGGCCGCGGGCCGGTTGGCTTAGGACGAGACGTTATCGGTTTGTAGTTACCAGTGGA
>JAGQPC010000723.1 GCA_020426925.1 Planctomycetales bacterium
GCGACAGCGCGATCTACGACGCGCTGGTGAGGATGGCTCAACCGTTTTCGTTGAGGATGCCGCTTGTCGACGGAAGCGGCAACTTTGGCTCGATTGACGGAGACAACGCCGCGGCCATGCGATACACCGAATGTCGCTTGGCTCCGATCGCCGCCGAAATCCTTGCGGACCTCAGCAGCAACACCGTCGCCACGAAAGACAATTACGACGGCACGAAACGAGAGCCCGTCGTTCTTCCAAGCCGCGTTCCGAACCTGCTGGTCAATGGAGCAGCTGGCATCGCGGTCGGAATGGCGACAAACATTCCGCCGCACAACTTGGGTGAAGTATGCCGAGCACTTTTGAAGTTGCTGAAAGATCCTGAGATCAAGAACTATCAGCTAGTTGCCAACGACGCCGTGCAAGGCCCCGACTTTCCAACCGGTGGTCAGATCATCAACACAAAAGAAGAGCTGCGCGAAATCTATGCGACGGGTCAAGGCACGATCCGCATGCGAGGAACGACGCAAGCCGGTGACACCGATCGCAACGCAAAGACTCTGCAAATCACTTCGATTCCCTATGGAGTCAACAAGGCGAACTTAGTCGAGCGAATCGCGGAACTTGTCGTCGGTGGAAAGATGCCGCTCATAGAAGAAGTTCGCGATGTTTCTACCGACGAGATCCGCGTCGACTTGATCCTCAAGAAGGACGCCGATGAAGCAAAGGTTCTCGCCTATCTATACAAACACACTCCGTTGCAAACCAATTTCAACGTCAACATGACCTGCTTGATTCCGTCGGAGAATCCCGAAATCGGAAAACCAAGCCGCTTGGGATTGAAAGAGATCCTTTGGTACTTCCTGCAGTTTCGTTTGGATGTCGTTACAAAACGACTGGAAAACGAGCTCGCCGCACTCGACAAACGCATCCACATTCTGGAAGGGTTCGCGTTAATCTTTGATGCGCTCGACATCATCATCCGCATCATCCGCAAGTCCGACGGAAAACAGGACGCGAAAGAAAAAATCATGAAGCGGTTTCCGGCCTCGAACGGAGGCCTGGACGAAGAACAAACCGAAGCAATCTTGGAATTGAAGCTGTACCGTCTTGCCAAACTCGAAATCAATTTGGTTCTCGACGAACTCAAAAACAAGAAACGACGTGCTCGCCAAATCCGCAAGCTCCTGAATGAGGACACTATCGACACGAACGCTTCTGGACGCTGGCAAATCGTGCGCGAAGAAATCACCGAACTGCTGAACAACTTCGGCTCATCGGCCGAAGGAAAACGGCGAACCAGCATTGAGCAGATCGAAGAAGAAGTCGAATACTCGGCCGAAGACTTTATTGTCGAAGAGAATTGCCACGTTCTGGTCACAGCTGAAGGTTGGGTCAAACGCCAAAAGCAAATCGTCGATCCGTCGAAAAGTCGCGTTCGAGAAGGAGACCGTGTGCTCGCGTGCGTGGCCGGTTCGACACGCGCAACGATTGCAATGTTCTCGTCGTTGGGAGTCTGTTATACCGCTCGGTTCATCGACATTCCTGCATCGACAGGCTATGGCGAGCCCGTGCAAAAACTCTTTAAGATGAAGGATGGCGAAAAAATCGTGGCCGTCATGTCGATGGATCCGCGTATTATTACGGGCATCGAAGAAGACCCGAAGCATCCCGATTATTGCCCAGCGACCCACGGTTTCGCCGCATCCGACAACGGTTTCGCGTTACGATTCTGTCTGGCTCCGTTTGCTGAACCTTCGACCAGATCCGGACGAAGATTTGCCAGGCCAGGAACCGGCAACTCGATCGTTGACGTACAACCGATCACCGGCGCTGAAACGATTTTGGCAATTTCACAAAACTGCCGCGCTATGATCTGCAGTGCCGAAGACGTGAATTACCTGTCGGGTCCCGGAAAAGGCGTGATGCTGATCAAGCTTGCAAAAGGCGATACTGTACTTGGATTCAAAGCGTCGACCGGCGACCGTGATCTGCTGAATGTTGAAACCAACCGAGGCGCCAAGAAGACGATCTCGACCGCCAAATACCGCGTAACTTCGCGAGGCGGTAAGGGAATCGAAGTTCAGAAGAACGGAAAGATCGCGAAAATTTTGATTGATCCGCCCGCCGCACCTGAACCATTTGATGAAGAATAGTTCGCTTGCCAAACGTCACGGGCCACGGGCCCTTGCTACGAAAATGAAGACGAAGCAATTAATTCCATGAGCACCGCGACCGCTAACAACAACTACACCGCGTCCGACATTGTCGCCTTGGAAGGACTAGATCCTGTCCGCAAACGGCCAGGTATGTACATCGGTGGAGTCGGTTCGACTGGCCTGCATCATTTGGTGTGGGAAATTCTGGACAACTCAGTCGACGAGGCAATGAACGGTTACGCGTCAGAAATTAATGTGACGCTGCATAAAGACGGGCACACGGTTACGGTGTCCGACAACGGTCGAGGAATTCCAGTCGACAAGCATCCTAAAACCAAAAAGCCGGCTCTCGAAATGGTGCTAACCATTCTTCATGCCGGCGGAAAATTCGAGGGAAAGAATTACAAAACGTCAGGTGGTTTGCATGGCGTCGGCGCGTCAGTCGTCAACGCGCTGTCGAAAAAGCTGGTCGCCATTGTCAAACGCGATGGCGCTCAACACCGCATGGAATTCTCCAAAGGAAAAACCATCGGACGACTGCAAAAGGCCAAAGGAAAAATTCGAGGCACCGGCACATCGATTACGTTCACGCCCGACCCAACTGTTTTTCCGAAAACTGAATTCAACGCCGATACAATTCGAGGTCGCTTGGAAGTCGTTAGCTTTCTGCATCGCGGCGTGAAGGTCAATTTTGTTGACGAAGTAAATTCCAAGAAAGACACCTACTTCCACGAAAATGGAATCGTCGACTACATCGGGAATGTCATCGAGGCACGAAACGCAAAACCGATTCACGAGTTGGCGTTTGCTCTAACCAAAGAAGGTGACGAGAAAATCGAACTCGTCATGAAGTGGACCGAGTCGACCGATGAACACGTTCGTTCGTACGTGAACGGCATTCCAACCGGATCGGGCGGAACTCACGAAAATGGATTCAGAGCGGGCGTTTCGAAAGCGGTTCGCAACTACATCGACACACATAATCTGCTTCCTCGCGGCGTAAAAATCACGCATGAAGATATCCGCGAAGGCTTGATCGCGATCGTTTCTGTTTTCGTCGCAGACCCGCAATTCCAAGGCCAAACCAAAGATCGGCTCAACAACCCAGAGCTGCAGAGCTCGGTCGATGGAGCGGTCCGTCCGGCGCTTGAACAATGGCTAAACAACAACCAATCCGTCGCTGAATCGATCGTTGCGCGAATCATCGCCGCCGCAAGAGCCCGCGCCGCATCGCGAGCCGCGTCCGAAGCAATTTCACGAAAAACCGGAGGATCGAAGGGCACAATGCTGCCCGGCAAACTGAGTGATTGCCTGGCTTCAGGTCGAGCCAACTCCGAACTGTTCATCGTGGAAGGCGATTCTGCCGGCGGAAGCGCGAAACAGGGCCGAGACCGCAACTACCAAGCGATACTTCCATTGCGAGGAAAGGTACTCAACACCGAAACGGCTTCGCTGAAAAAAGTCTTGGACAACAAAGAGCTTCAAGATCTCGTGACGGCGCTCGGCTGTGGCATTGGCCCCAAACTCGACTTGTCTCGACTTCGGTACGAACGCGTCATCCTCTTGGCTGATGCCGATTCGGACGGACATCACATTACGACGCTTCTGCTGACGTTCTTTTACCGGCACATGCCGATGCTGATCAACGATGGTCGCATCTTCATCGCGATGCCTCCATTGTATCGCGTCGATATCGGAAAAGAAACTTTTTGGGCCGATGACGACGCTCATCGTGATCAGATCATCGATAAACACAAAGGTCGAGCCATTCCCGAAATCACTCGCTTCAAAGGTCTGGGCGAAATGA
>JAGQPC010000724.1 GCA_020426925.1 Planctomycetales bacterium
GAAGGCAGCGGCATAGAAGCTTGACTCGCCATTCACCCCTCCCCAAAAACTCGCAAGCTCGTTTTTGACCCTCCCCAGGGAAGGTGAAGTTTCTGGCAAAAAACTTGCGTAGACACCAATGCTCAGAGAGCATAAGGCGCGACCGCGCGCACACGAGGCTCAGACGACCGATGCAAGCGTGAAAACGAGTGCGCGTGATGTCCGGGGAAGGCAGAGAAAGGGTGCAACCGCGCGCACGGGCGGTTCAGGCGACCGATGGAGCTGTGCAATCGCGACCATGTTGCATTTTTGCAACAGGAAACAGCGAAACGACGACGCGCACCTCACGAACCGGACACCCAGTGTTGGAGTGAAACCATGCGTTCAACTGTTGGACCAGTCCAACCGGATGACAAAACGCGTGTCGTCTGAATTGGCCGTCATGTTCTGAACGCAATGAACAACGAACGAGCAACCGGCTGGCTGGCACTGGCTGCACACTTATAATCCCATATCCCGGCACTCGCCATTTATGCAATCCGCCGCGCCACGCAGCTCAGCTGGAGACAACGAAGTATGAAGACAAAATTGGCAATTATGATTTTCCTGGCCGCGTCTTTGTCGGCAAGCGTTCGCGCTGATGATTGGTCTCCGGTCAAAGATTCCATGATGACGAAATGGGGAGAAGCAGTGCAGGCGGATGCGGCCTGGCAGGAATACCCTCGTCCTCAGCTCGTACGAAAGAAGTGGGTTAACCTCAATGGTCTGTGGAATTATTCCGTGCGGTCCGAGTCTGCAGATCAACCGAGTTCTTGGGACGGAAAGATCCTGGTTCCCTTTGCATTGGAATCACCGCTGTCCGGCGTGGGACAACGACTATCTGCCGACGAGGCACTCTGGTACCGGCGCACGTTTGAACTGGATGAGCTGCCTCAAGACCGTTTGATTCTGCATTTCGAAGCGGTTGACTACCGTAGCGAAGTTTGGGTCAACGGCCGGATCGTAGGATCACATGTCGGCGGTAACTTGCCCTTTTCGTTTGATATCACCAGTCATGTCCAACGCGGCGAAAACGAGATCGTTCTGAAAGTCGTGGACGCCACGGATGCACCCGGAAAATATCAGCTGCGAGGCAAGCAACGAGCCAACAACTCTGGCATCTGGTACACGCCCGTATCGGGAATCTGGCAGACCGTTTGGCTGGAGGAAGTTCCCAAAACATTCATCCAATCGCTGAAGATCACACCTTCGCTGGGGCCGAACCAAATTGTATTGCAGACGAACGTTAGCGGCCTGCCAGCCGATGGCACCAAAATCAAAGCAAAACTGACGAGCGCGGACGGCCAAGCGACCGCCGAGTATGCCGGCGACTACGACAAACCTCTGACTTGCCAGACCGCAGACGGGTTTGCGCTGTGGAGCCCTGCAAGCCCAGTGTTGCACAAACTGCAAGTACAGGTGCTGCAGGCTGATCGCGTGATTGATTCGGTGGATAATTACTTCGCTCTACGAGAAGTCGGCATGTTTCGCGACGACGCAGGGCACCTGAGATTTACTCTGAACGGGAAAACAATATTCCATTGGGGAACGCTTGATCAAGGCTGGTGGCCGGATGGACTGCTGACGCCGCCCGCGGATGCAGGAATGGTTTTTGAAATTGATTTTCTTAAACGCGCCGGGTTCAACATGATCCGAAAGCATATCAAAGTTGAACCTCGGCGATACTACTATCACTGTGATCGCCTGGGGATGCTCGTCTGGCAAGATCAAGTGTCAGGCGGATCCGAAAATGGCAAGGAGTGGCCCAAGTGGCGTCGGCTGGACCCGAACCATCCAGCAAACTCGCGGCCACGAGCGGCAACTGAAAACGATCCACTAGACGCCGAATGGCCGGACGAGGCGCACACGCAATTCATGACAGAACTAAAGGGCATGGTGGACCATCTTTACAATCATCCGTCCATTGTGGTTTGGGTTCCGTTCAACGAACGTTGGGGACAACATCGCACGATGAAGATCGGCACATGGATCAAGGACTATGATCCAACTCGACACATCAACATTGCCAGCGGAGGCAATTTTTTCCCGGTCGGCGACATTGCTGACGAACATGAGTATCCGAATCCACATTTTGGCGTGGCGGAAACTCAGTTTGCGGATTACGTGAAAGTGTGTGGCGAGTTCGGTGGTCATGGCTGGCCGGTCAAGGATCATCAATGGAGCACCGCAAAGCGAAACTGGGGTTACGGAGGGCTACCCAAGTCGAAAGACGAATTCATGGGCCGTTATGAAAAGTCGCTACATCTGCTCGGCGAACTCAAAAAGCAAGGAGTCGCTGGCGGGATCTATACTCAGACGACCGACGTCGAAGGCGAGATCAATGGTCTCATGACGTACGATCGCAAGGTAATCAAGATTTCGGCCGAACAGCTACACGCTATTCAAGCCGCTGCGTTGTCGCCTTGATCTGCAGCGACGGCTTCGTCGGCCAAATCTTCGCAGTTACTCATGCTGAGGCTTTTGGACCTGCGGCTGGCTACGTTGACCTGTTGCTTGCCCCGCGAGACGAAGACATGCCATCGAGCGACCAGTGATGCGGCGCGGGTGCGAAAGGATCTATCTCTTGTTGCACATCCTCTTAGATCCATCATGACACCCAGCGCTTCAGATTGAGACGCTGGGATCAATTGTTCATGCGAGCTCGTGCTCGTGGCCGACTTTTACCGAGCTTCCAAAGCGGTTACGTAATCCGTTGTGATGGCAAGCACCTCGTCCACGTAGAAGTCACGCTTGAGCACGACTTGCTCGTCGTCCGAATCGCCGACTTGCTCCTTCATCACTTTTTCGTCTTCTGTTTTTGCATCGAATTCTTCACGTTCTTTGAAGAATTTTTCTTCGTTCAGCGTAACGTGCTTCTTTTCTTTTTGCTCTCGGTACCGACCGATGTTCTTGCCGAGTTTCTTAAAGTCTTCTGAATCTAAGCGGCGAGCTTCGGATTTCGCAATGAGCGATTCGATCAGCTTTTCTGATCGCACGTCGTATTTAGTCAATCGAGCGGCAGGGACTTTGTCGAATTCGACCGGGTAATCCAAATCGCTTTCAGCAACATCCATGTGATCGGTTAATGATGGAAGCACGACATCGGAAAGCACTCCACGCTTTTGCGTGCTGTCGCCGTTCGGTCGATAGAATTGCTGCATCGTTATTTTCAGCGCGCCAAGATTTGGCTTTTGCTCAAATCCGATCAACTGATCGCCGACATCCATCAGCGTCTGGACTGTTCCTTTTCCGTGCGTCGAAGTATCGCCGACAATGATTCCTCGATCATAGTCTTGTACCGCGCCGGCCAGAATCTCACTGGCACTTGCACTGAACTTACTGGTCATGACAACCAGCGGGCCGTCCCACGCAACACCACGTTCGCGATCATTGTACTTGTGGACTCGGGAATCGGAGTCTTTTACTTGCACAACAGGACCGTAGTCGATGAACAGGCCGGTTAGGTTGATCGCCTCGGTTAGGCTTCCTCCACCGTTCATACGAAGGTCGAGTACCACGACATCGACCTCTTTTTGGTTGAAGTCGTCCAAGATTCTTCGAACGTCACGCGTTGTGCTTTTAAAATTGGGGATTCGCTTTCGAGCGGCTTCCATGTCCATGTAAAAACTTGGCAGCTTGATATAGCCGATCTTTGCGGGCGAACCGTCCGACTTTGTACCGAGTTTAGGGTCTTCGACGATGTCTCCTTGTGCTTCACTTTCTTTCAGCTCAACTTTGGCTCGCGTGATTTTGTAGGTTTCCAAGTCGTTGGAACCAGCTGGCTTTACGCCAAGCCGAACAACGGTCCCTGCGTTTCCGCGAATCAGCTTGACGACGTCGCGGAGGTTCATGTCGATGACTTCGATCATTTCGCTCGCATCGTCATCGCCTTGGCCAACACTAACGACTCTGTCTTCTGGCTTTAAGCGACCGTCTTTGTCAGCCGCACCGCCAGGAATAATCTTTGAAACGACGGTATAGCCGTCTTCCATGGTCAACGCAGCACCAATGCCTTCCAGGTTCAAACGCATTTGAATATTGAAGTCGTTGAGCGAGCTTGGTGACATGTAAGTCGTGTGAGGATCCAGCCCGGTCGTGACCGCCGTCAAGAACATCTCAAGCAGATCATCGTTCTTGAGTTGGTGCATTCGGTTGGCGTAGCTGTGGTATCGACGTGTCAGGCGGTCAATCGCTTCCTGACCAGTTGTTTCTTCGCTCTTCAAATCGAGCAGGTCGTACTTCAATCGTTTTCGCCACCGATCGAGTGCTTCTTCGCGAGTTGTTGAATAAACCGCTACGTCGCGGTCGGTCACCATTTCTTCGTCTGCGCTGAAGTTGAACTCGCCGGCGAGCAATTCGTCGACCATTTCGATCCGTTCGTCAACACGCTTCAGGAACGTGGCAAACACTTCAAACGGAAATGCCAGGTTGCCCTCGACGACAGCTTCATCGAGCTCGTCCTGCTGCTTCATGAACGAATCGATATCCGATTGATAGAAGTAGACCTTCATTGGGTCCAAGCTGCGGAGGAACGTTTTCATCGCACGTTCCGAGATTTCGTTGTCGATCGGGTGCTTGAGCAAATGATGCCTTTCGACCAGAGCCGAAACGACCAACGCGATATTGCGTTCGTTAGCGGCCGGACCGGTCAGGTCGGCGGTCGAAGGCCGAGTCGTAAGAAACACGGCACCAACAGCGAACAAGGTAAGTGCAGAAACAGCAAAGATTCGTTTCGTGGAAATCTTCGTAAGCTTGCAACAAGGCACTTTCATAAGGGGACCTTTCCGGACGGCGACTCGAATTCGGCGTAAGTCTAAATTGTTAAACGGGTTAGATTAATAGTATCGGTATTAATGATGTCAAGCAAGACCGAACTGCAGCAGAGGATTTCAAAGGAAATCGCACGTGTGTCGTGTCAACAGTTTCCAGTCAGCGAAATGTCTTGTGCATTTTTCCGGCGGACGAGTACACTTCGCCGCCGCTTGTGGCTCTTTCGAATCATTGCTTGGCTTGATTCGGACTGTCGGACAACGGCGAACGTCTTGTTGATTCAATTCGTAGTACGGGGCAATGGCCCGTGCAAGAAAGGTGTGTTGCGCGACAAAGCTCAACAAATGTGGATCGCAGGATTGGGGGCTTATACTACGACGCTCTTACGCTCGTGACCAACTTGGATCAACAAGCCGTCGTCGTCGAAATCGGATGCAAGTGAACATTTAATGAAGTGCGATCGTTAGACAATCGCTACGGCAGGAGGTCGTTGTGCTATCTCGCTGGCCCATGCGGAACAAATTCATTGTCGGTATTGTCTTGCTCATCTGCAGCGTGACCGTGTTGTTCGCTTGCGGAATGAGCGGAGTGTATGCGTATCGCGGATTGGTGCGTGGCATCCGGCAGCGCGCTGCCGAGCTGCCCATCGCCGTTACGCTCGCGCAGCATGCTAGTGCGCTCGAAGCGCTCGTCAGCAACGCGTTGAATCCTGAATACACCGATCTGCATTCGCCGCTAGCCGATCATTTTCTTGGAATCGAATGTCGCGAGAAGCTCAAACACGTAAAGAGCAAACTAGAGGAGTACCGAGACGAATTGACGACTAGCCGCGATGCTGCGGATTCAATCAGCCAGGTCGACAACGAACTTGCGGCGGCTGACGAAATGTCGCTGGCTCTAAGCGAAATCGAAGGAGTCTTGAGTGACCCAGGTTTCAATTTTCGCGGTGAGGGCGATTTCTTTTTGCAAAAGCAAGTTAGACGTGTTAATGAATTGGCGGCCGAGTTGCCAAGCTTTCTGCAAGCACGAATGAACGATTTCGCTACGGATGTCCGTGTTCAGTATCGCACTTGGATAGTTCTACTTTGCACAACGACATTATTGGCCGTTTCGCTAATGTTGTTGAGCATCATTCTTCTACACGGTTGGGTGTTTCGCCCACTTCAGCAGATCATCGAGGGCTCGCGCCGTGTCGCGGGCGGTGACTTCAACTACCGAATTCAGCTTAAGTCCGCGGACGAAATGGCAGAGCTCGCCGGAGCCATGAATGACATGACGCAGCGGTTTCAAGAGATTCGCGACGACCTCAACAATCAGGTGCAACAGCGCACAAAAGAAGTCGTTCGAAGTGAGCAACTGGCCAGCGTCGGTTTCCTGGCGGCCGGAGTCGCGCACGAAATCAACAATCCGCTTGCGTCGATCGCGCTGTGCGCCGAATCACTCGAAGACCGAGTTCGCGAACTCTTTCCCGAAGAAGCCGACGCGCACGACGATTCTGATGACGATGGAAATGGCGAAGCAACAAAATGCACCGAAGTGACAATCTCCGAAGCCGACATTGAAGTGCTGCGCGACTATTTGCAGATGATTCAAGATGAAGCGTTTCGCTGTAAAGGCATCACCAACGGGTTACTCGATTTTTCCCGATTGAGTGACGTGGAAAAGTACGAGACGGACTTGTCCGATCTAGTTTCCGCAGTAACCGAAATGGTTCGTCACGTTGGAACCTACCGCGACAAGCACGTTGAATTTATCGATTCTGGGTCCGTTTACGTGCCGGTTAACGCCCAAGAGATAAAGCAAGTTGTTCTCAACCTGATCACGAACGGCTTAGACAGCCTGGACGCTGGCGGCAAAGTTTCGGTTCAAGTGCGTTCAGACGCAGCCAATGCATTGCTGATCGTCACAGACAATGGATGTGGGATGACACCAGAAATCCAAGAGCACATCTTCGAACCGTTCTTTACGCGACGTCGCGATGGCCAGGGCACGGGCCTTGGGATGTCCATTTCGTATCGCATCGTCGCAGACCACGGTGGTGACATCTCGGTGCGCAGCGAAGGGCCGGGCCGGGGCTCACAATTCATCGTTCGACTCCCTTTGCAACAACCACACTCGAAAGCCAATGACAGAAAACACGCAGCCTAAACGATCATTACGAATGCTGTTTGCAGATGACGAAAAGTCGCTACAAAACTTAATGAGCCGCGAGCTTGTCCGGATGGGGCACACGGTTACCGTATGTCCAGACGGACTTACTGCCGTGGCCGCGCTCGAACGCAACACGTACGACTGCATTCTCGTCGATCTCGACATGCCCGGACTGAACGGCATCGACGTCATCGGCAAGTGCAAGGAAATGTCTCCTGACACCGACGCGATTGTGATGACCGGGAAATCGTCGTTTGATACCGCGGTCGCCGCGTTGCGTCACGGTGCATTTGACTACATCACAAAACCGTGCAAGCTCGCCGATCTCGATCGACTCCTGCAGCGAGTTGCTGAAAAACGCGAACTGACGAACAAGTATCGAGCACTCAAGCATCAGCTCGAACGCGTGGAAGGAAAGTCCAAACTAGTTGGCAAGAGCAAGCCGATGCAGCAAGTTCGGAGGCTGATCGAAAAGGTCGCCCCGACCAATTCTAGCGTTCTGATTCTTGGCGAGACGGGTACCGGAAAAGAACTGGCAGCACGTTCCGTCCACGATCAAAGCGTGCGCGCGGACATGCCATTTGTTGCAGTTAATTGCGGCGCATTACCTGAAAGCCTGATTGAAAGTGAACTGTTTGGCCATCGTAAAGGAGCATTTACCGGAGCCGACGAAAATCGCGTAGGTCTCTTCGAGGTTGCGCATGGTGGCACATTATTTTTGGACGAGATCGGCGAGCTCCCCATGTCAATGCAATCGAAGTTGCTGCGAGTGCTTGAAAGCGGTGAGATTCGGCGAGTCGGTGACAATGAATCTTTTACGATTGATGTACGACTGGTGTGCGCGACCCACCGCCCATTGGTTGAGATGGTGCAAAGCGATCAGTTTCGTGAAGACCTGATGTTCCGCATTAATACGTTTGAAATCGAGCTTCCTGCCTTGCGAGATCGTGCGGATGACATTCCGGAACTCGCGCGTCACTTGCTGAATCGCTTGCGGTTTCAAACATCTTCACCACTGCAAGATCCAATCTCGCCGGACGCGATGGAGGTGTTGTTGGATCACAATTGGCCGGGAAACGTGCGAGAACTCGCCAATGTTGTCGAGCACGCGACGATCCTATGCGACGAACCACCGATTACCGCGGAGCACTTGCCATCGCGATTCAACAGTAAGCAGCTTCGTTCGGCATCCGGCATCAACTTTGACAGGCCGATGACGATTCGTGAAATCGAAATGCAAGCGATCTATGCGGCGATCGACCGCAACAGCGGCAATAAAACAAAAGCCGCCGACGAATTGGGAATGAGCAACAAAACGCTTTACAACAAGCTCAACCAAGACTCCGCCAGCGACAGAAAGGCGGCGTGATTCTGCTCCAAGATGTTATCGCGTCGCCATCAACCACCGGAACATTGTTCGACGCTTCCGATACTGAACTCGTTTACGCTCGCTGGCTAGCTGAATCATAGCTAGAATGTGCACCTGCCTGGGCGTCCTGCAGACGGGAGCTTAGCAGCGTTCGACCGTATGACAGAGTAGAACTCCGTCGTGCGGGTAATCGTCACGCAAGAAGTGAGAGCTCTTCTGCCGGTCAAGTTCGATTTCGACAACAGTACTGTTTCTAAAGCTACGCCAATCGTCTAGGTAATCGTTTCAGGGGCCGACAAAGATAGTCAGACATGCGTGATCTAAAAAGATTCTGGCGCTATTATCGCCATCCCGCTCAGCGGTGGATTCGAGAAATGCGGGACGTATTGCGAGACGTTCCGACCGATGATGCGACGATCGTCGATGCGCCTTGTGGCGACGGCTCGATTTCATTTTGGTTGATCAAGTACGGTATCGGCAAACAGTTTGAACTCTACGATATTTCTGAGCATTCGATCAACGTCGCGAGACGCATGCACGATTGGGGCGGCGCGAAGGATCTCGATTTGACCATCGAAGTCTCCGACGTCCACGACGTTCCGGTGAACGGTCACGCGAATGATGTGTGGCTACTAATTAATTCGCTCTACCTGTTGCCAGATATCGATCGATTGGTCGATCGTATGCGGGACCGAGCCAAAACAATCATCGCAGTTTTTCCCAACGTGGCCAGCAAGAACTATCAGAAGTTCATTTCGCAGATTCCAGATATGAACATAAACGAAATGAGTGTTGATGACACGATTGCATTTTTTGCGAAGCACGGCTACAAGCTGGATGACAAACGCGACATGGATTGCATTCCGCTGAACTATTTCAAATCGAAATACACAAAACTGTCGGCGTGCTACATTTTGAACTTGTTTGAACGAGTATTGCCGGGCAAAGAGAAATGTTATTGGATTGCCCGTTTTTCCCGGGAAGAGTAGATGGACCACGCAGCTCACAACTTACGCGACGGCGGCAGTTGTGGACTCTTCCAACAGTTTCACCATGCACATGATCATGGCGCCGATTTCGTAGATTCCAACCCAGCGGTCGACTGGAGTCTCGGTTGCGCCTGACGTCAGCACGATTCTTGTCGGCACGCCAATGCCGTTAAGCTCAAACAGGTTTTTGCCGGTCACGTTCTGACCATACTGCCAACGCAGTGCATTGTCGCGGGCTTCCGTAAAAGCTGTTCGATCTTCGGTCAAATCTCGATAGGCCTGAACGGCGTAAATGAAGAACGCTTGGTGGCATGAAAAGAGTCGCTTACGTTCTGGGACTCGACCAAAGAATATCGACTGGTACGTACTGTAAAGATGGTGAGCCCAATTGCGATAGTGATGCCACAGCAGTGCGCCGTCCGGTAGCATTCGTTTGGCTACCGTGTAGTCTAAACACCGTTTGATGCTATCGGCTGAACTCTTCGTGCCCAGCGCCATGTCACCGTGAGCCAATCCCCAAATCGTATACATTTGATTTTGATGGCGGAGCGCTTGGAGGTGCTCCTTCACCCGGAACAATCCTTTGTGATCTTGCGTCGCTTGTATCGCTGTTGAGATCTCGGCCATGCGCTGTCGCTGCTGATCCGACAAACGGTCTCGATGAGCACCCATGCCCATGAGCACGAGCGCATCTTCGTTGTAGCGAAAGTCGTAGTTGGCAAGTGAGAATTCAATGATCGCGTCTGCTGATTCATCAAAACGATCGTCTGGCCAACGATGGCTAAGTCGGCTGAGCGCGTAAACGAGCGGACCGGCTCCATAGCCTGGCAGCAGTTTCAGTTTCTGTGGATCACTCAGTAGGTCGCGATAGTAGATCAGGTTTCGCCGCAACTTTTCGTCGTACTTGTCCGTGCCTAAATCAGACTCACGCCACATTGCGATCCCCATCAACGCCATCGGCCCGTAACGCATCCGCTCTTCCATTTCTGGAGTCCAAGTGCACCTGCCTGAATCGTCCGTTGTGTAATGGAGGGCTCGGACGATTCGCCCTTCCGCTTCCGACCAGAATCCCGATTCCTAAAAAAGACAAAAAAGTGCGTCGAGCATTCCATCCAGCGAAGCTTGGTGCATTGCGGGTTCGAGTTTCAACGTG
>JAGQPC010000725.1 GCA_020426925.1 Planctomycetales bacterium
TTGGTCCAACGAGGCTATCAAATCTGGATCGGAAACTTCCATCTCAAAATCAAGCGGTGCCACATCTCCATCTGCGTCCAAAACCACACCTTCCATCGGTGACGCACTAAATAGAATGCGATCTTCCAACAGGGAGACGTCCACATTTTGTCTGCAAGCAATATTTGAAGTACTTGCCGAGTTGGACCGACCGAATGAACGCAACAGGGTGAGATACACAGGCAGACTCGCGACGGAAAAGCAGGGAATTTCGCTAGGCCGCATCCATGCGTGTCTCAGAATGCGGCGCTGTTAGCACAGCGCACGAAACCAAGAAAGCCTACCTTACAAACCCGCAGGACTTGTCGCGTTATGCACAATTTGCTGGATCTAATGACTCTTCCGTCGGCAGTGTTTTTTTGACCGCGTCAATTCTTGGCTTAGTATTTCATATATACATGAACGGAGGACGAACCCATCAAAGTCTTATTTGCCGATGATTGTCCGACTACTCGAAGCATCATTCGAAAGTCGTTGATTGAGTGGGGGTACGAGCCGATCATCGCATCGAACGGTTCGGAGGCACTTAATATTTTGCTGGAGCCAAACGCGCCACGGTTGGCTGTGCTCGACTGGCGAATGCCTCACCTGGAAGGCCCGGAAATCTGCCAGCAGATTCGCGATCAAGGCTCCAACAAACCCTATACGTACGTGATCATATTGACGGCTCGCGGTGGTGCTGACGACTTTCAAACCGCGATCACCGCTGGTGCAGATGAGTTTGTGACGAAGCCCGTCAAGGAAGTCGATCTCAAACTCCGACTCGCAAACGGAGTGCGGTTGGTGGAATTGCATGACGAGCTGGCTATCGCCAAAAAAGAGATCGCGCGGCTAACGCTGCAGCTCGACAAACGGTCGCTGGCAAGTTCCGGCTCCCGCTAGTTACCGTGATCGACCGCCGTTCGGTGTTCGACCCGAGTGAGGCGAAACCGGCGCTGCTGAAGCTGATTCTTGTGCTGGCGCTTCGCGAACCGGACCGTCCGGAAGCGATTCGAGCTGGATGCCGGTAGACATCGGCGGACCGGTTCGCTCGAGCCGAGTCGTCGGTAAATAGCAGTCGCAATATTGTTGCAGCGAGATGTTCTCTGTAATTAAAAGCGTTCCAACAGCACGACGGTAAGAGATCTGCGAGAGGCTGTAGTTCATCTGAGCATCCAAGAATTCGTACTCGGCAGCAGTCAGCCTTTCCTGAGCGTTCAGCAAATCTTCCAATAGCAGGCTTGCAGACCGATCGTCACTCGGAAGTAGCTCCCAACGATCTTGCCAATGCTCTACCTCTGCGCGTGCCGCATCCATGGCTCGGTACTTCGCCTCGATCTCTCGATAAGACGTCAAGACTTCGCGAACGGCGACTTCGACTTCAAGGTTAAGCAGCTCTAAGGCGTTCCGGAACTGCGCCTCCATTTGCCTCAGTTCCAGTCGACGCTTCTGATAGCGAGCCTGCGCCGCACGATTCCACAGTGGAAACTCGTATTGCACACCAACTGAATAGCTTGGCTGGCCCTGATCAAACTGATCCGTCAAGGCATTCTGCAGATTGCTATTACCGCGAAGTCCGCTGGCGTAGGTTTCCAAAACGAGATTCAGCGACGGCAGCAGTTCGTTCTTCGACATGTTGTAACGAACACCAGCCGACTTGATCTGCAGCATCGCCTGATTGATTTCCGGTCGGTTGCGTATGGCTTCCTCGACCGACGTGGGAATGTCGATCGGCATGTATTGATCAAACGGAAGATCTTGCGGGATGAGCTCCGCGGAATCAAACGAGCCGAGCGATTGATCGTTGACGAGCGCGCGAATCCGACTCTCGGAATTCTTCACTGCCATTTCCGCACGAAGGATGTCGGAGCGTCGGTTTTCGACGGCTGATTTTGCACGAACGATCTGGCTCCTCAACGCATCGATTTCCGCTCGCTGCAGTAGCGCATCCTGGATGTGCTTGGCTCGATTGAATAGCCGTCGCCGCTGCAAGAGGTTTCCACGCTCGAGGTAAAGCCCCCAGTAGGCTCGCGCGATTTCAAGTAGATGGCCTTGCAGCTGATTTGCGAATTCGTGCCTGGCGACGTCGCGATCCAAACGCGCCAACACGGTGAGACTCGTATTGTAGACCTTGCCACGTCCTCGCATGAGCGGCTGAGTGTACCCAAGCGTCAGCCGCGATGTCGCTTGATTGTGCGGAATAAAGAACTGCGAATTCGTGTTTTGCTGCCCAAGACGCTGGGAAATCTCAAACTGACCGCCGTAAGTGTTCTTTCGCCGCACACCGAACGAAGTATTAAGGTTGTGGTCGGAGAACCGATCTTCGTTTGTCGTCAGAAGATTACCAACTGGCTCATTGATGTCATTCCACCGAGACTCAACAAAGGACGTCCAGTCAAACGCCGCGTCCGCTTCCATGATTGCCATGTCACGAATCAACGGAAGCTCTTGATACACGTGAATCTGAGCGGAGTTCGCCAGCGCCGATGTGATCAAAGACTCCAGCGAGATTGGCACGGCTCCGTCCGGACGCAGCGCGTTAGCGCGAACTGCTTTCGACCACCATGCCTCTCGGCGCACATGCTGATCGGACGGAAGCTGGCCTCCAGCATCGCTGGCGATTTTCGGTTCCGGCAGCGGCGGATTAGCCGGCCCTACGTCCAACTCTGGACGATGACGAATTACGGGGCGAGTACCGTAGTCATTAGGATTTTCGCCGTCGAGTGATGGATAGAGCGGCGACTCTGCAGCTTCGTCGGCTTCTCGTTGGACTGATTCGGCACTAGACACGAGTGACGAGCGAAAGGGAATCGGCTTTCGTTGGTAACGAGGGCCGTCGGCAGAGAAGCGGCTTCGTTGAGGCTGAGGCCTCGCAACTGGCCCGTCAGCCAGCAGTGTTGACGTGACAATTGCGATAATCGCAACGCACGCAAACGAAGGCAATCCTACGCGATATATTCTATTCATGATGCTTAGAGGACTCCTGCGCCTCGTCGTCAATCGCGTTCTAGCCTATTCTCATGACCCCGGCTCTAGTTAGTACGAGAATGTTGGTTGCACACGGATCCGCCCGCGCAACACCATCGCACATAATGAATCGGAGACTGCGCCAGCAGCGGTGCAGAAACTTTGCACTCCACATCCACGTTTGCCCTAGCCGTAGAATCCGCAGAAAGCGGCAATCGAGACATGCGCAACGACAATCGACGTCCGGAATAGCCAAATAGCTAGACAGGTTTGCCAGACCGTTGAACGCTACGCCGCATCACTGATGGAATCGAAAAAGTTTGACGGAGCGGGACGCCGCGATATCGAAGTTGGATGCCAACCGTTGCAGGCGATAGCTTCAACTTCTGTAAACTATCGGTGCCTAGGTACACCTGACTTCACCCTCCCTCGGGAGGGTCGAAGGTGGGGAACAAGCCTCCAGAGAGGGGCGTGGATGCAGGCATTTGGACAAACGGACTGGCAGATAGACAGTCACGCTTTTCCCTGTGGTGAACGCTGCGGCACCTGCGTCTTCGGCTACGGGTTCAAACAGCGTCGCGCAAAAAAAAAAATGCCGTTTTGCCCCCCTTGGCCGAAGGCGATTCAGGAGTTTCGTCGGCGGATCCCCGAGCGTCAAAGCTGGCGACGTCAGCACACGCCTTCAAATCAGTGCAACCGTTTCGCCCGATTCGTCGATCGTACAAGGCACCCATGCCACAGCCAGCGTGCGTATGTTGATATCTGTCTTCCGAGGTTTCAACAGGATCGAATCCAGCTCTTCTGACAACGGATCGTAGTGCTCCGAGATTCTGTCGATCTGTTCGTTGATCTCGGCTTCAAGGTCATCAAGCCGTTCTTCATAGGTCATGAGGTCTTCTTCAGCGCGAGAAACATCTTCGCTCTGCTTCGAAGCTCGGCCAACTCCGCGAGCGGCGGTCGTGGCGCGGCCAATCGTTCCAGATCCGATTTTGCGTCCGAACAACGCGGACAATACCGTTGCCCCAAACGAAATCGCCGTTTGCATTTTTGCGTTCGACGCTTCTTGCTTTTCTTTTTCGACTTTCTGCTCGGCTCGCCGAATACGCTCTTCAGTCGTTCGCAGGCGAGAGGCGTACTTCTTGCGCAACTTTTCGATTTGAATATCGCGTTCCTCTCGCGCGCGTTCGGTCAGACGAATTCGAAAATCGCGCTCGGTTTCACGAGGCTCAGAGTACTCGTTCAAGGTGGAACTCTTGAACAATTCGAAACGCCGAGTCCGATAGAGATGGTCAGCCAATGATTTCTGCCACGCAGTAAAGTTCTTCGATTGGCCAAGCTGAGACGGCACCTCCATGAACTCGATCGATTCGATCGGGTGCGATTCTAGGTCAGTCACGTCGACGTCGATTTCTTCCGCGGCCGCCCAATCGAGCCCAATCGCGGCGTCTTCGATTTCAGCCAAAAAGCCAATTTGATCGTCGGCGGAAAGCCCTTTACGCGTATCGACAAAATGGACTTTCGCGATGCCGAGCAACATCGGTTCGTAAACCATTCGCAGTCCGCTGGTCGCGGATCGCGGAGGCAAAAACACTTGCGTTACGTCAGGGGACAAGACCGGCCGAGTCGACGAGACCGACTGCCCGCCAACGACATTCTTGGTCCGCCTTGCTTGCCGAGCCGATCCTTCAGTCCGACGATCGTCCATCAATTGCTTGATCTGAGTGCGCGTCATCGGACCGGCCAAGTACGACAGCGCCCATCGAGTTTGGAAAACGGCGGGATGGTCCTCATGCACGTTGTGAAGCAGGAACACTCGCTTGCCAACGTTTGAGAGAATCTCGGACATTTCCGACCGGTTGAATGTTCCACCGGACTCGGTCGTGGCACCCTCTAATCCATCGAGGACTCGATCTTTGTCGCGTTCCGTTTGCAAACGCCCGATGAACCACGTACCTGTGTTCGAAAGCCCTTTGTAATCGAGGTCAACTGGGTTTTGAGTTGCCAGCACCAGGCCGATCCCGAACGCTCGGGCCTGCTTGAGCATCGTCAAAAGAGGTTTCTTCGACGGCGGCTCTGCGACGGGAGGCATGTAACCAAAGATCTCATCGATATACAGCATCGCTCGCAGGCTGGACGTGCCGGGGCGAGTTCTCATCCAACCGAGCGTCTGGTTCAGTAACAAGCTGACGAAAAACATCCGCTCGGAATCTGACAGATGGGAAATGGAGAAAACCGAAACTCGTGGCTTGCCGGCGGGCGTGTAGAGAATTCGATCGATGTCCAGTGGATCACCCGACATCCACGATTGGAATCCGGGCGCAGCCAGCAAGTTGTTAAGCGTCATTGAGAGTTCAAACCGCTCCTTCGATGGAAAAAACGACTCCAAATCCATAACACCGATTTGACTGAACGGTGGATTTTGCACGGCGTGAATGATCGCACCGAGGTCCAGATCCTGCCCTTTCTGCCACGAATCGTTGATGATCGACGTCAGCAAAATATGCTCGCGCGAACGCAGCGGATCTGCGTCGATACCGAGCAATCCAAGTAGACTCGTGACGGTCGTGCTCACGCGATCGCCCAACAGATCACGATCTTCCAAAACCGCTGGCGGCGGAACCGTGAACGATGACAGAATCGAAACAGGTTGGCCTGCATCGCTGCCTGGTGTGTAGATCGTGAATTCTGCCGAATCGCGAAGTGCCTGAATTCGCTCTGGTGGCTGGTCCCATTCGGCGAGCCCGCTCCGCCACATTTCGGCTTGCCCAGCCGCGAACTCCTGAGCAGTCATGCCCTCACGTTGAGCATCGTCTGCGTTAATCCACGGTTCGAAATCACTTGGTGACAGCTGAGGAAAGTTCAGCAACAGATTCGACATGTCACCTTTTGGGTCGACAATGATCACCGGGATTCCGTCAATGGCAGCTTCTTCGATGAGCCCGATCCCCAAGCCCGTCTTTCCGCTGCCGGTCATCCCCACGACAACAGCATGCGTAACAAGATCTTTCGAATCGTAAAGAACAAGGTCATCTTGCCGCTTACGGCTGGCTAAGTCGAACGACTTCCCTAGGTAAAACGCTCCAAGTTTCTCATAAACGGCTCGAGCGGAATTCATGATGTAGCCCTCTGTGGGGAATCTGCAGTTGTGAGAAGCGTGCATTCTAGTCGAATGCCGCAGATTCGTGCAGAGCGGTGCGGAACTGACTTTGTCGTCGTCAGATTGCGCCAGTCGCGACCGACTAGTGATAGCCGACCAATCGAATGATCAGCGAATCGTCCAAGCGTTGCTCGAATGTGGAACTGCGAAACTCGATATCGCGATCGAACACGTAACCAATTTCCAAAGCTGAAACGTTATTGTCTTCGTCAATCGACTGAACTCCGAGCGTTACTTCATAACTGCGATAGGTCAGCACGTCGTTCGATTCATCCGGTCGCTCGATATCCCACGAACCACCGCCAAGCAATCCTTTGAAATACAACGATTCCGATTCAGTCACCGCAAAGTCGACGCGAGGCCGAGGAAACACAAGCTCCGCGCGAATCCACTGATTGCGTAAGACCAGGCCTCCGACGGGAAGCAATTTGATGTCGTCTCGGTCGACATACTCAACGCCAAAAACAAGATCGGCCAAACCAAAGTCAAGGAACCCAACGGCATGACTTGGCAGTCGAATTCCGTCTCGGGCGCTGTCTTCAAAGTCGCTGTACACGCCGACCGAAGACGCCACGTCAAAACTGAATCCTGGACTTACCGTTTTTCGCCACTGAACTCCGCCGACGAAATCGAATAGCCGAGATTCGATTGGGGTCGTGACAGGGCCTCGAACAAAATGAATTCCCATTCCGCCTGTAATCGAGAAGCTACTATCGCAGTCGACGAATTTTGATTTCATCAGCGGTGTCGAGGACAAGCTGAACCATCCGAAATTGGAAGCAGACGCCGGAATGATCGTTGTCGTGGACTCGTAAACTCGATATTCAGTCTTCGGCGATTGAAACAGCTGGTAAGTGGTCAATCCCGGTTTCCGCGATTCGCTACCTTCTTCAACGACAACCACATTCGATTCGTTGTTCGCTGCGTTCGACGAGACGCTCGCACTAATGGGCGTCACCGGCTCTAACTGAACGCCGGGCAAGCTATCCGAATTTTCTGTGCGCGATGAGACTTCATCACCGAGCAACGCGCTCTCGGCCGGACCAAGAATCACAGCGACAACAATCGTGCACGGTCGAATCCACTTCATTGAGTTCCTTCGCTCCCGCGTTTGCTTGCAACCGTGACCTGGCCAACGCACTATCTACGCCAACGTGTACCAGTTGGTTCTTGCCTGCGTCAAGCTCGCCACCGACCTACTCTCAAGCCGCAATATCGTCACGACTCGACAGCAATGCTACGAGACTCGCCGCTACACTTTACCAATCAAGTTCTTTCTGGATTGCTGCAAGCAGCCGCTCCCGCTAGCATTCATTTCACCAGGGGCGTCCATTGCGCTAGTTGACCTTGTTCGTCGACTACGCGCTGATTACGATTCGCGGCGATTTTCTGACCAGACGTCCACAATCGCCGCGTCGACTGAGCGTGTGTCACGCAGCGTAGGGGAAAGATGATTAAGCTGTCGCACAAACTGATTACTGCTGCCCTGCTCTTGTTTGGTGCAGTCGGATGTACACCGCGACAAGGCGGATTCAGCAGCAATACGTCTTCGTTTGGTCAAGCGAATCCGAATGCCGCCGAGTATGCGAATGCTCCTGGTGCGGCCGGCGGCCGGATCGGACAGGCGCTGCAATCATTGCGGCCCAAGAGCCGCACAAATGTTTCCAGTCTCTACGCGCGAGCAAAAGAACAAGAACGTCTTGCGGCTGAACAGCAAAACGAACTGAACCGATTGAAGAACATTCAATCGCAGTACGAAAAGATGCTCGCCAACCTTGAGCAAGAAGAGGTGCGGACAGAGCAATCGAAGCTCGCCGAATTGGCAAAGAGCGAACAGACCTGGCAGCAACGGGCGAAGACGGCCATGGGCCGCTACCAGGAACTCGGCAACCGAGCCAAAGGCCTCGACCTCGACAATCGCGAGCTACAGGCGCGGCTGGCGGAGACTCAAAAACAATATCAATTGCTAACTGACCAGAACAGCGCTTTGCGACAACAGCTGCGTGAAACGATCGGGCAACTCGATTCTGCGACACAGAGTGCCGTGGCGTCGGATGAACGCCTCAAAACATTGCAGGCTTCCACGCAAGCTCGCGGAGGCGTGCGCATTACCGCAAACAACAGCCTGCGAAGGAAGTTGACAGCGGTTACGGCCGAAGGTCTCGAAGTTCGCCAGGACGGAGAACTCGTGAGGATCGTGCTACCATCTGATCAAGTTTTTAGGCCTGGTACCGCGACACTTCTACCGGGCTCGGAACAACTGATCGACCGAGTTGGCGATGTGCTGCTGCAAAACTATTCCAATCAGATCATCGGCGTGGAGTCACACACGGACTCATCGCGATTGGACGGATCGCTCTGGCGAAATTCACATCATTTGACATCGGCTCAAGCAATGGCCGTTTTTGAACAGCTCAGCTATCGGCACCGACTCCTGCCACAGCAGTTGTTTGTGCTCGGCCACGGGAGCAACTATCCGCTCGTTTCCAACGGAACAGCCGCCGGACAAGCACGCAATCGTCGAGTCGAGATCGTTATCTATCCGGAGTCTGTTTCCAGTCGTCGTTGATTCTTGGCGACGAAATGGCAATACGTTGCTGGTCGTGAATTACAGCGTTGTGCGCGAACGTTTAGTTTCCGAACGTATCTGTACTTCCGCGC
>JAGQPC010000726.1 GCA_020426925.1 Planctomycetales bacterium
GCGAAGGAAGTTTAGCAACTTCCACGACAGCAGCCCTTTTCTGGCAACCTCAACCCAGCGGACCTGATTTTCAGCTTTCGGTTCCAGCTAGTTCACACTACGTGGGGAACCTAGGAAAAACCGGGGTTATCGCTGGATTGAATCCCGGTACGGCCGTCCGGCCTGATAGATCGACAAGCGGTTTCGGAGATCTGGAATGACCTCTGGAGGCGGGGAATTTTGGAGTGCCTGCTGAAGGTATTTGATCGCGTCCTGGTATTTCCCTGCATTCGCCAGGGCCGCCGCGGCGGTGTCCAAATACCTGTAGTCGGATTGACCATCGAGCTTGATCGCTCGATTAGCGGCCTTGAGTGCCAAATCCCGATTTTGGAGTTTTTCGTCTGGACACGTGGCCATCAGCCAGGCGGCACTTTGATATGCTCGCCCAAGTTTTCGATCGAGCTTAATGGCCTGCTGGAAATCGGTAGCGGCCTGTCGCCAATTCCCGACCGACGCGTGAAGATCACCGCGATCGGCGAACGTTACTGCATTTTGGGGATCGAGTTGAATTGCCTCATCAAAATCTCGCAGAGCTTCCGCCGACTGATTGAGTTCAAATTTGGCGTGCGCCCGCCCGGTCAGCGCTTGCACGTCGGCAGGATCAGCACTAAGTGCCCTGGTGTAATCCCGGACAGCATCTTCAAGTTGGCCAAGCTCGTACAGAACTTCAGCTCGATTGAAATACGAACTTGGATGCTGCTGGTCGGTGTTTGTGCTGATGGCTTTGTTAAAATCTGCGAGCGCCTCTTTATAGTGCCCAAGAATCGCGTTGCTGACACCGCGGTTGTGGTAGGCTCGCCAGCTTGGCCCCCATTCAACCGCCGCAGAATAGTCTTTCAGCGCTTGACGTTCATAAGTTTCCGCTCTTGGGTCACCATTCGCTTCAGCCCTAACCGCAGCTTGGCTGTAAACCTCACCACGCTGGACATACAGCCATGCGCTCAAGCGACGGAGAAAATCCGATTCTTCCGGTGAGGCTAATTTCGATTCGTACACTTGCTTGCAGCCGACCAAGCATTCTGTGTAATGTTCGGCCCCTTTCGCCTGTCGCGCAACTGCATAGATCGATTCCAGCTTTTCTCGCACGCCCGACACCATGTCGTCGTTTTGCCGCGATTTCTGCTGTGCGTGTGCGGGCGAGACGTCGCGAAAGCTCTGCTGATTCTGTGCAATCGCTGAAGCCGAAAAAAAGATGCAGGCTGCCATCGTCCAGATGGACAGGTTGCGAATTCGAACAAACATCAATGTAACCTCCTGTTACATGCTTGATTCTTATTGCGTCGACGGAGAACGCCCGTGACGATTCTGATTTATTACTCTTGCGGTTCGGTCATGCGCCACGGGTCGAGCGCTTCGGTGAGCGTTTCTTCTGGCAACACGTTTTGGTCTCGGCAAAGTTCACGAATCGTCTGCCCCGAATTGAACGCTTCCTTTGCGAGGAACGATGCTTTTTCGTATTCGATCAGCGGATTCAAGCTCGTTACCATCGACAAGCTTTGCTCTACCGCCGCTTCGCACGCTTCAGGATTTGGCTCGAGCCCCTCAACGCAAAATTCAACGAACGCGTTCGCCATGCTGGACAGCAGGTGGATGCTTTCAAGCGTCGTCTGCCCCATCACTGGCATCATGATGTTCAACTGGAACTGTCCACCAGTGGCTCCGCTGACTGTGATCACTTGGTCATTCCCCATCACGCGAGCAGCAACTTGCATAGCGCTTTCGCACATCACAGGATTCACCTTGCCAGGCATGATCGAACTTCCGGGCTGTCGGCTCGGGAGCTTGACTTCGTAATAACCGCATCGAGGCCCAGCGCCGAGAAGTCGGATGTTATTCGCAACGTTCATCAACGTTACGGCGATTGTCCGTAGCTGCCCATGGCACGCGACGAGCCCATCACGCTGAGCGTTCGCTTCAAAGTGGTTCTCTGCTTCGACAAATGGAACGCCAGATTCCGCAGCGACAACTTTCGCGACTCGATCGCCAAATTCCGGATGCGTATTGATGCCGGACCCAACCGCCGTCCCGCCAACAGGCAACTCGAGAATCGACTTAATGGCGTCTTCGGCACGCGACACCGACAGTTCCATTTGCCTTGCGAAACCACCGAATTCTTGCCCAAGACGAAGCGGCGTCGCGTCCATTAGATGCGTACGGCCGATCTTGATGATCTTGTCCCAAGCATCCGCTTTTTGGGCGAGCTCTGATTGCAATCGCTTTAATGCGGGAAGCAAAGCGTTTTGAATTTGGATTCCGACAGCCACATGTATGGCGGTCGGGAAGGTGTCGTTTGTGCTCTGCCCCATGTTCACGTGATCGTTCGGATGCACGGGCTTATCGAGCGAGAACCGATCGCCACCGAGTAATTCAATCGCGCGATTGGAGATCACTTCATTGACATTCATGTTGCTCGACGTGCCCGATC
>JAGQPC010000727.1 GCA_020426925.1 Planctomycetales bacterium
TCGCAATTCGCGCAGCGGTTCCGATTCTCTGGCAGGCTTGGCTGGACATTGCGCTGTTGGGAATCATTAAGTTGTTTTTCGAAATCTGACAGCAACTGAACGGCCTGTCGTCGGTGATTGTCCGTGATTGCAAAGGCAAGTCCATGTGGGGAGTCGGAGGGGAACACCAAGCCGTAGGGGACCTTTAGGTGGCCATCAGCCTCGAGTAGCAGCGCGTATGCGACGAGTCGCACTTCATGTTTTGGGAAGAGTTGATCCTTGCCGTTGCCCAGCCGATCCCCACCAGTCCGAATCACAGGAATTCGGAGACTATCTTTGTGCAGAACACGCCACGGGCAACCCTCCAACGGTAACTCAGGATGCTGAAATGGACGCTGATAAGTAATCGGTTCAAAACCTGCGTTGAGCATTGACCACCAGTTGATCGGCTGCGTACCTTGAAGCGATTCGAGAGGTTCGCTTGCTTCGGCGTGCAGGGCAACGAACCGCCGAACGGCGAGCGTTACGATGGCCGTCAATAGGTTCGCCGCCCATAGTAACCCAAGAAACAACGTGCCGGCTGCGAGATAGAATTGGCTCCAAATCTCGTCACGCGACGAGACGATCATCGATATCGTGAGTGCAACGACAAGCAACACGGCCAGTGCAAATTGTTTGAGCTTCAGCGACAGCGCTTCCTCGATACGGGCAAGGTCAAAGCTCGGTAGGAACGTCAGCCGAGGTAGCGGTTCGTCAATGTCACGCTCGTCACCTCGCTCGGCGGCCAGAATGGCCGAACGTGGGCAGAATACGTACTGCCCTAACGCGTGTACGCTCAGCAGACTTCGAACCCGTGTTCGCGCCGTTTGCCGAGTCTCCGCTGCGATTTCCTCCTCATGATCCGGCCGATTCGTGTTAGTTCGTTGCTGCGTACTCTTGGAATCTGCTGGATTCCCCCCCGCATTCGTGTACGTTTCTCGATCGGCGAGCTGTTCTCTTCGTCCTGAGCTAGATTCTGCTCGATCGTTTACTTCAGAGCCCGATTGTGCAACTTCAGGTGCGCTTTCGACATCTTCGTCACGTCCTCGTTCTGTCGTGAGTTGCTGTCGCGGGAACTGTGAGGCTGGCTTCCGTTCTGATACTTTGGACTTTGGTCGATCATTTCGTGTTGCCCAACGCTTTGAACCAGTCAGCTCCGAATAGAACGGCTCCAACTCATCAGGATCGAAGAAGAACTCGAACAGCTTTCGGCTCATATCCAACCCTCCAGAGCCTTCAAGATGCTCTCCATGTTGTCGGGCCGATTATCGGGAAGTAGTTCGACAGATTGGAGCGCGAGCTCGCCGACGGCGGGGGGAATCATATCGCCGTCCGGCAACGTCTCTGCGCCTCTCTCGCAAATCGATCCTGTCGCTGCATGAAAGAATATGCGCCCCCAACTGTAGACGTCGGCACGAACATCGAGTGGTGTGTTCCCAGTAACTTCTAGGGCTCTATATGGGTCGTCAGGCCACTCTTTGGGGGCCACGGTCGCGCCCGAACCAGCGATTTTCGCCAGTTCCATGTCCGTCAAGATTGGTCGATCGCTACTTGCGAGGAGAATGACGGACGCGGGGGTTAATTCGCGCCGAATGATGTCCACTTGGTGCAGCCCGGCAAGTCCGCTCGCGATCCCAGTCATGATGAATTTCAACTCATACTCGCTGAATCTTTCAGTCATGAGGCGGTCCAAGAGGGTTTCGCCATCTTCCCACGCGTCGAGTACCCACCACAGATCGTTGACGTACGCAGCGGTGATGTTCCTCGCAATGTTGGGGTGCTGGTCGATCTTTTGGCACACGTCGGCGTGCCGCTGCAGATGAGTTTCAACCTCATCGCGTTCGGCCGTTGTCATGTGCCGCAATTCGTAGCACTTTCCACGAGCGACCCGGCCATCGAGAAACCGGTGGCGGAGCCGTGCCAATTGAAACTGCAGACCGTTTGACGTCTCTTTCCAGCCGCTCAAGTATTCTTCGATTTTCCATTCCAGGACCCGTCCGTCTTCTGAGACCTCCGTTCGAACTCCGAGCTTCGCAAGCTCTTCGGGATGAAGTACTTCCGTAGCATTCTTGATGTTGAAGACAGTCGAGACCATTTCAACAAGGCTGGTGAGGAAGACCGGTTTACCGCTGAACATCTTTCGAATGGTGTCCTTGCTGAGGCCCGTCATCTTATGAATGTCGGTTAACGTCAAACCTTCCTCAATGCGCATCCTCGTAAGGAGAATCTCATTGGCTCGATATTTTCGCTGTTCAGCCATCGAAGTATCCCTTCCCGCGATCAATCAGCGACATCCATGAATGGTTTGCCATCATCGCCAAGACCGATCCGAACACGCTCAAGTCCTTGTTCGCGAGCCGAAAGCAACAACTCACCAAGTTTCGCATCCACGAACCGAGTCAATTCGCGCGCGTCATTCGTGGCGTCCCCCAATTCCATGATTTGGTAGACAATTTCCGCATCAATGTGCTCGATCTGGACGCCGTACTCCTCAGCGGATTTTGCGATTTTCAATGCGGCGATCTCAGCATTCACGATGCCTTTCAACGGCTTAAAGACATAAACTTGATCGATACGGCTGATGATTTCGGGGCGAAAGGTTTTGGCGTCTTTCAAGACAGAACGGACGGCGTTGCCAAGCTCAAACTGGTCGTCAAACTGTTCAGTTAGCTTCCCGATAGATTCATGCTCGGCGTTGCTGGTCAGCACGATCAGTGCTTGAGTAAAGTCGGCGACCTTTCCGGAACCCTGTTCGGTAAGACGACCTTCGCCCATCATGGAAAGTAACAGATCGAAGATGCCTGAATAGGCTTTTTCAATCTCATCGAAAAGCACAAGTCGTTTCGGATTCGATAGCATTGGGCGAGTTAGTTGTCCGCCCTTATCAGAATCAACGTAGCCACCCGGCGTTCCAATCAACCGCGTTTTGCCTTCTGCCCCAGAGAACTCGCTGCAATCGAATCGCAGCATATGTTTTTCGTCTTCGAAGAGATATTCGGCCATCGCTTTGGCGAGTTCCGTCTTACCCGTGGCAGGAGGTCCGACGAAAAGTAAGCTCGCGATTGGCTTTCCACGACGTTCTTTTCCCCATTGAAGTCGAATGAAGCGAGACAGGTCATCGACGATGTGATACTGCCCGCGAACTCGCTTCTTAATCGTCGCCGCCATTTCGGCTTCGTCGATGAGACGCGCGTTGCCTTGCCTGCGAGCAGCCAGCATATCGAGCAGGCGGTCTTTGTCCGTAATGTCGAGTGGGTCCATGAATTTACCTCATCGCATTTGTCAATTTGGTTCGCAGTGTGTCGGGTGCTACACGGAGCGACAACGAGTCGTGCTCGTCGGCGGCCGCGGCCACCAAGGGTCTGCTCAATAGCTTTTTGATTCTACTAGGCGCGTGAGCGAAACCTGTCGCCTCATCAAGTTGCAGAACCTGCGTGCCGAGAATGATTGGATCAACGTGAGAGAGTTCAATGCCATGGTTGCTGCATTCCTTCCGCAAGAGCAGCGAAATTACTTCGGCTTTGACTTCATCGGACGGTGGGTCGCAAAGCAAGACTTCATCGATGGCACTGAGTAGTCCGCTATCGAGTTGCCGCTCATCGCGAAGATACTCACCCACTCTTTGTTGCCACATGGATCGTCCGAGCGTTGCTTCGTCAAGATTTGCAATCAATTCGCTCGAATAAGTCGTAATGACGATCGTTGCATGCTGAAACGAAACAGCCGAATCAGTGCCTGGCTGCGTCAGTTGTCCTGTAGAAAGTAGGCGTAAAAGCACCCCAACCAAAGCAGCTGATGCTTTTTCAATTCGCTCGAAAATGAGCATTTGAAACGGCTCTTGTCGCACCATCTCCAGCAAATCACCGGGACGTCCTTTGATCCCAATAAGCGATTCGGGTGTGATGCGTTCGCAGTCGAAGACTTCGACGCGACCGGACCGATAGAGCAGCTTGGACAAGACACGCGACAAGTAGCGTTTTCCGATTCCATCGTCTCCGAGCAAGAGAAACGAAGCGACTGGTCCAAGTGACTTGCTATGGCGGCGTGACTTACGAAGAATAACGT
>JAGQPC010000728.1 GCA_020426925.1 Planctomycetales bacterium
CGCCGGCCCAATCCGGACGCAAAGTGTTGCAGTTCTCGACACAAATGACGATGGGAGTATTTCACCAATCGATGCGTTGCTTCTAATCAATGAACTAAACCGCTGCGAACCTGCTAGTCTGAAAGCCGACGTTGTTGAGGCAAAGTATGTCGACGCTGTATTTGCCATTGAGTCGCTTCGCTCGTTTGATACTGATTACAAGAGACTACTATTGCTTAATCTAGTGCAAGCAAAAGGACCTGCAACAACACTGCAGGTCCTTGAGTTTCCCAACTAGCGTTGTTGTTTAGACTCTAGATGCGCCGTCGAATAACGCCCAATGCAGCGAACAGGCCGAGGCCAATCAGCGTGCAACTTGCTGGTTCAGGAACTGCAGCTGGGCGGGGACCAGCTTCATAGCCGTTGCCCGAAAATGCAGTTACGAAGTCGGTGCTGTTGAATTCACCATCGCCGTTCCAATCACCTTCCGCCCAACTCGCGGCACTACCGGTTTCATATTTTGCCGCCGAAAACACGACGACAAAGTCAGTACTGTTGAACTGGCCGTCAAGGTTTGAATCGCCAGGCCAAGTGTTCGCATGGTTTTCGATCCAGAACAATCGGTCAGCGATATTGACTGCTCCATCTCCGTTCTCGTCAAATCGAGAGTCGAACGTTCCAGAACGCATTGCTTCTGCTTGAAGATCGATATCGGCTGCGTTGATTAGTCCGTCGGCGTTGTAATCGCCAGGTGACGTTGGAGCTGCGGCGCCAATCGCGACGTTGTACAGCATCAAGGCGTCCTCGTCCGACAGAACTCGATCTAGCCAAACGGCGACTTCGTCTTGTGCTCCGGAATGAGTCGTCGAATCGAACGGGTCAGCTCGACGGCCACCAATCTTTGCGAGTCCAGTATCGGTTCCCCAACCGGTCGTTCCCGGCAACATGTCCTCAGTACGGTCGACACCGTTGAGCCACAGCCGAATGTTCTCCGAGCGTTCTTGTGCTGTCGTGCCAGAAGTCGCCGCGACAATGTGCCACCAACCATTGTCGGCACTGTTAAGGCCTCGGTCAGCTCCTTGATTCGTGAATTCGATTCCTTCGCCCGGCAAAAACAAGGAACGATGGCCGCAGGAGTCTTCGTCAGGGCATTCGACTGTCGGATTCGTAGAAACCACGATACCGTCATTACCGACAACAATTTGGAAACTTGTCAGTGGATCTGTAACGTTATTTGTAAACAGTCGGTCACCGCCATTTGCTTGTCCACCCAACGCAAACAACGAAACGGTTATGTCCTTGGCCGCAAACAGGTCACCATCACCGAGCGTAATATGTCCTTCGTTGTTGCTCGCGTGTGCGACGTTGTCTTCACCGAGACCGACGAGTGCGATTTCTTCACCGATGTCGTCCCATTCGTCACTGACCGTCCAAGCACCACCTTCGAGTAGAAAATCGGGACCGGGAATACCAACTTCGGGACCGTTGCCGTAGTCGCCGTTGTATTCGCCAACAGGGCCGCGTCCCATCGAATCAACAACGCCTGAGTCGGTGTCTGTTTCGTTTAGCTGATAGTAATAAGTTGGCTGCAAACTCTTGACGGCCAACGAATATGGCGAATCAGCGGCAGACGCCAATGTTGAAAAACATAAAAGACAAACCAAAACACGAAATCGACCAATCACCATACGACCTCTCCTCTTGTGTAAATTCTGACAACTCATTCAGTTCCGAATGGAGGCACGCTGGCGTGCAGCCAAACGAGGCTGGCATCCAACGATTACGCTAGTATTGTCAACCCACGCCTTTTGGAATAGTCAGCTGTGGGACTGGCGCTAACTTGCAATTGCCGATTGTACAGAAGATTTGACACTCGCTTGGGCGGCGCTAATCGGCGCGGGCAAATTCAGACACGCACCGCCGGAGAATTACGTGCGACACTTCACCTTCCGGGTTCTCGACGCACTGCAGCTGATAGTCAGTATCTTTCTGCCCAGGATGGTTGACTGTTTGTCGGACGCCATTGTTCAAGTACCACGCAAGAGCTGGTTGTCCAGGATTGTACTGAATGCGACACCCCACCGTTCTTAACGGGCCCTTGATTGATGGCGCTACTTCAACGCTCCATCCTTGCCGTGACAGTGCGCTCAGCAGATCGCTAGTAGCGTAAAACGGCTTCGGCGGTGGTGGTCGGTTGATAAACGCCAGCATCGCTGCAACTGCAGTTACCACGATCAAATGCCGTATCGAGAACTGGATGCGTCGTGCCATCGAAAATGCCAGTATTTCGTGATTCGTGTCCTTATCTCCACTATAGTAATTCGACCGCATTGTTTGCAGCAAATTGTCGCGTGTTTCACAATCTAAAAGTCATACGGAGTCTCCATGACCGAGCAGGACCGGATACTCGTGGAGAGAATTCGTCCGTTGATGAAGCGTCGCAAAGGCTATTCCGAAAAGAAAATGTTCGGAGGAACCTGCTTCATGATCAACGGTAACATGTGCGTCGGGCCGTGGAAGGGAAGCTTGACCGTTCGGTTGTCCAAGGATAAACACGACGAGACGCTATCTGAGCCGCACGTTAAACCGATGGACATCACGGGCAAAGTGATGAAAGGTTGGGCGAGAGTCGAACCGGCAGGCATTAAATCAGAGGCCGACCTGAAGTCTTGGATAGATCGGGCCGTGAAGTTCGTCCGAGCGCTACCCTCCAAGTAGGAATCAACCAAGTACCATGGGCCCAACCGCCCGTGTGATCGAAACTTGGACTTCATTGCGCGGGCTTGGGGGGGCCATGCTACGGCACGGGGCTGTTTTAGTGAGAGTAAAAACTACGCTGGCGACAGAGTGTTTCTTTGTTGCAACGCGACTCTCACATGTCATACTCGTCTTCACGATGATCCATTCTGGAGTGCTGACGGAGATCGACGATGCTGAAACGAACTGACAACCGCAAGCTGTCACTGGAACCACTTGAATCGAGACGGGTACTCGCTGTTGTCATCAGCGAAATCCTCGCGTCCAATGACAATGGCATTCGAGATGAAGACTACAACCGCCCAGACTGGATTGAATTGCTGAACGCAAACGATCAAGCCGTCGATTTGGACGGATGGTTCCTAACGGATGATCCGGACGATCTCGACAAGTGGCAGTTTCCGTCGGTTCAGTTGTTGCCTCAGCAGCGCGCTGTCGTGTT
This sequence comes from Planctomycetales bacterium, assembly GCA_020426925.1. Lineage (GTDB taxonomy): Bacteria > Planctomycetota > Planctomycetia > Pirellulales > Pirellulaceae > JAGQPC01. The sequence continues at coordinate 3,179 of JAGQPC010000728.1, forward strand.
TGCCTCCGGAAAGAACCGTGCTCCTGTCGACGGAGAACTGCACACAAACTTTCGACTAAACATCGAAGGAGGTTTCGTCGCGCTGGTTCAGCCAGACGGAATGACGATCGAGGACAAAACGGATCCTTTGTATCCGAGTCAAATCAAAGACGTCTCGTTTGGGATTCCTCAATCGGTACGCTCGCAGACGCTTATCGAGCCGGGAGGATCAGCGCGATTGTTCGTACCCACTGAATTGAACGGTGGATCACAGCTAGGCGATTCGTGGACTGCGAAAGCATTCGATGACAGCACGTGGGTCGATGGAACAAACGCGATCGGATTCGAAGACCGCAGCGGATACGAAAGCATCTTTACGACTGATCTCGGTGGCACGATGTATCAAGTGAACGCGTCTGCGTACATGCGCATGCAGTTTGATCTGGAAGACGCGAGTTCCGTGTTCTCGATGACATTGGGAATGCAATACGACGATGGCTATGTTGCCTACATCAACGGCCAGGAAGTTGCGAGGCGGAACGCTCCGGAAGTCGTAGAGTGGGGTTCTTCTGCCACTGAATTTCACGCGGATCGATTCGCCGTCCAGTTCGAGGACGCCGTGATAAATCCGTTTGAGTTCCCGGATTTGTTGGTTGACGGACAAAACGTTTTGGCAATTCACGCCATGAACGATGACGTCGCCAACGGCGATTTTTTGATGGTCCCGAGACTAACGGCGGAAGTGTTTGGCGAGTTGCAAACGTCGGCGCGCCAATTCTTTTCGCACCCGACTCCGGGCGAGCCCAATGGCGATGGCACATCGGCTTCCATTTTGGACGTAACGCACAGCCCTCGCATACCAGAAACCAACAACGAGATCACCGTGAATGCGACGGTCAGTTCAACAAGTGGCCAAGTTGCGACAGTTACGTTGCACTACCGAACGATGTTCGAAGAAGAGCAACAGATCCAAATGTTCGACGACGGGCAGCACGACGATGATTCCGCTGGCGACGGTGTTTATGGAGCAATCATTCCGGCCAACGTCGCGTCGCCTGGCCAAATGGTTCGCTACTACGTCACTGCAGAAGCGGCAGCGGGCGACTCTGCGCGCCTTCCGACATTCGGTGATCCTTCAAAGACTGAACAATACTTCGGCACGGTTATCAACGATCCGACGATCGATTCCGATTTGAAGGTAATTCATTGGTTCTTAGAGGATGCCGATGCGAAGAACTCGCGCGGCGGCACGCGAGGCTCTTTGTTTCATGACGGCAAGTTTTACGACAACGTCTTAGTTGATCCCACAGGTCGGACAGTCGGACTTGCTGGTCCCAAGAGAAGTCACGATGTCTTTTTGCCGGCTGATCATTGGTTTGAACTAGAAATCGACAATCAGGTTTTCCGGATGAACGATTTCGATTTGATTTCAGACTATTGGAATCGAGCGAAAGTTCGAGTCCCGCTGGGTTATCAAACGTTGAATGATGTTGGCACTCCGGCGCACTATTCGATTCCGGTCCGCATTCACGAGAACGGTGAGTTTTATGGAACGTACTCGTTTGTCGACGGCGGTAACGAACAGTTTTTGAATCGAGCGGGATTAGATACGGGCGGCGCGCTTTACAAAATGAATCTCGGTTTTTCGACTGCTCGTGGAGTCTACAAGAAGCAGACGCGAAACTTTGAAGACGCGTCTGATCTAGGAGACTTTTTCGATGGCCTGGCACTGGAAGGCGAAGAGCGTCACAAGTTCTTGATGGACAACGTGAACATTTCGGCGACCGTGAACTATCTTGTTGGGCTCGTTATCATGGGCCACGGCGATTGTTGCAATAAGAATCTCTATATCTACCGCGACACCGAAACCAACGGCGAATGGGAGCCGCTCCCGTGGGACGTTGATTCCGCTTTTGGCAGAGGCGGTGTGGGCGTTGCGCAAGATATCTTCCCAACTGCAGGCGGATTTTTCACTGGATTAGACAATCCGCTGTTCAAGGCGTTGTTCGACGACGTGCCGGAATTCCGCGACATGTACTTGCGCCGGATGCGAACGTTGCTGGACGAATTCATTCAAGAACCAGATACGCCAGCCGATCAACTTTATTTCGAACATCGCGTTGACCAAATGGCGGCCGAGTTGGCTTCATCGGTGCCGCTCGATTTTGAAAAGTGGGGCAGTTGGACGGTCGACCCGGAAACCGGGCGCGTGCTTCACAGCCACGACAATCCCAACACTTGGCAGGACCACCTGCAGATTTTGAAGGAAGATTATTTTCCAGCAAGGCGCAGGTTCCTGTACAGTTCGCTGCGCAACGCGAACGGTGGGACTCAATTGGACCCTCGGCCCGACACGCCGGCTATTCAGATTTCTGAGATCGAAGCGAGTCCCGAGACCGGCAACCCAGACGAAGAGTATCTTGTTTTGCACAACGTGAATCCGTTTGCGGTCGACGTCACCGGGTGGCAGCTGTCCGGGGATATTCAGTACCAATTCGAGCCGGGCACAGTGATTCCAGCGGACGGGAAACTCTACGTGTCGCCCGACGTAAACAGTTTTCGCGCGAGAGCTTCCGGGCCGTCCGGAGGCCAAGCGTTGTTTATTGAAGGCAACTACTCGGGCCACATTCCCAATCAAGGCGGCCAGTTTCAGCTACAGAATCAACACGGAACCGTGATTGATCGAGCCGTAACGGAAGCTTCGTTGGCTCCAGTCCAAGAATCGTTGCGCATTACCGAGTTGATGAACAATCCTCGCCCCGAACTCGAATCCCGATTCGACAACGACGATTTTGAATACATCGAGTTGATGAATATATCGCCAACCGAAACGTTACAGCTGCAGCACGTCGAATTTGCGAGTGGAATCCTTTTTGATTTCCCTGAGTATTCGTTGGCTCCGCAAGCACGAGCGGTCGTCGTTAGCAACCAGTCTGCGTTCGTCGTTCGCTACGGCGATGCAATTCCAATCATTGGCGAGTATGGCCGCACTGAAAACGGGTATCGCTTGAGCAACGGTGGCGAAGCGATACTGCTTCAACTGGGCGATGGTGAGATCATTCAGAGTTTCACCTACGACGACAAATGGCACGTAAACACGGACGGATCTGGGCCGTCGCTGGTTATCGTCGATCCGGTTGGCGCGCTTTCAAGCTGGAATCAAGCGAGTGGTTGGAAGGCAAGCGACGCTGCCGATGGAACGCCAGGCGCGTCGGATGATGGACCTGCTGATCTCAACAACGATGGTGTGATATCAGCGGACGACATTGACTATTTCTGCAGCGGGCTTCGGGGAAATGATCTCCAGTTCGATTTTGACAACGATCAAAAAGTTGGCGAAAGCGACTTGCTCCACCTGGTGCAGGATCGCATCCGGACGTCAATTGGAGATGCGAATCTGGACGGAACGTTTGATTCGAGCGATTTTGTCACCGTGTTTCAGGCCGCCGAATTCGAAGACGGTGTCGATGGTAACTCGACGTGGGCAGAGGGTGATTGGAATTGCGACGGAGACTTTACGACCACTGACTTGGTGTTTGCATTCCAATTCGGCAAATTCGACCGCTCCGAGTGACAGCGTTCTCAGTTCGCTTGGCAGCGTTTCAGAAAGGCAACTCGTAGTCGTTGCGCAACGTGCCGGTTGTCGTTCGTCAACAGCTGGTTTGCGACTTTGCTGAAAAACGCGGGGAAAACTCACGATCGACGACGTGGCATGATCGTTGCTATTTCTTTCGGGCATCAATCGAACGACACACGAGAAAGAAAGATGCAACCATGTCGAACGCAATTCAAACCTCTGCGACCAAAGATTCGTCGCCCGACCTAACACAGTTAACGCAAGCCGTAGCTGCACTTCCGCGGGAATATCACCAGCTGCTGGAGCCATTGGTTACCAAGGTTGTCGAATCACAAAAGCGACGCCACCAACTGAACAAACTAATCCAAGAAGCGCTAACTCAACTACGGCTGGACATTAAGTATCTTGAGTTCGATTTGCAGGCAACTCGAGCGGAACGCGATGAATACAAAGAAGAGCTCGAGCGATTCCAAGGATTTGAATTCGAATAGGCCTCTCCCGTGACTTACAAAGAATCCACGTGGTTGACGCGTGGGCGAGGGATTCAAACTTGTTTATGTTGCGTAAAACGATCCCTCGTTCACGCGTTAATTGGCTGGTTGACGAAGCAGGATCAACCTCGCTTTCTGACGGTCGCTGCTAAAAAGACTGCCAACACACCAAAGCACAACTCTCCGTAGTTTGGCTCGGGCACGGCTTGGATGGCGAGTGTCTTTCTGCCGCCTCTTTCGTATCCACCGTCGGCAAATGCAGCGACAAAATCGCCGGAATCAAACTTTCCGTCGGCATTCCAATCGCCGCCCGCCCATCCAGGTGACTGGACTGTGTCGTTTTCATAAGCTCCCAATTGGAACACGGCGATGAAGTCTTGAGAATCGAACGTTCCGTCTAAATTCGCGTCGCCGATCCACGTGTCCTTTAGTTGCTGGACCCACAGAACGACGTCTTTGGCATCGACAGAACTGTCAGCTCCCAGATCGAATTTGAAATTAGGTGGTTGGTCCGCATCAAGCTGCTGGTACAGCAGGTCTAAATCGCCAATCTCCAATACTCCATCTTCGTTGAAATCGCCAACGATCGTGCGTGCTGCAGGCAATAGCTCTACGGCCTGATGTGAAAAGCTAAACGGGATATCGCAGCACACTTGGTCCGCGCGTAGAGTGCCTTCAAGTTGGAAGGTGTCGCCAAAGTCAAAGAAAAAATACTCTAGCATTCCCTTCTGATTGAAATCAGATTCGACATCGGCCAAGAAGTGCAGATCATTTTCGTTTTGGGTCGCGGTTCCGAACGGGGCTCCGAAACCAAAGAACTGAAATGGTTCCAACGATTCGCTCAGGATCCGCATCGTGATGTCGTTCGTCAGGCGGTCAGTTCTGATTTCGACGAACTTTTGCCGTGCATATGGCAAATTGTAGTTCAGCTGCCCCGCGAAGCCGCCCGTCTCGACGAATGATCCGGACTGGATTTCATACAGGCGGGAATCGGCCAAGCCATAGCTCGCGAACGCGAGGACGAAAAAAACGGGCAGAATCAATCGCATGGCGACCTCGTGGAATAGTGCAAACGGGTTGGCGGAGCGGTAACCAGCCGACCGAAACGTGGAACGATCTATATGTCTAACGTGCAACCATTTCCTCGGTTGGAATCTGATTTGCCTGATCCACACCGCGAGTCGTAACCGGACTGTACGGTAGTCAACCGACTTCGAAGCCCGTTCAGATGTTCCGGACCGCACAGAAAAAATAAGTCTTCGGTTCCCCGAAAGGACCTGCATCGTCGGTTGCGGACAACTCAGTCCCGCCTATAATTCGTGGTTGCAAAGGGCCGACCCCTGTCGATTCTGGCCATTTTTTTGACAGTTTTTATCTCGCGCGAAGGCGCTCACGCATGGTTAACTGGCTGCGCAACGTTTGGTTAGCGATTTCCACGGTCGCTCAAGGCTTGTTCGTCACGCTTCGCTATTGGATGAAGACGTATAAGCCAGAACGCGGAACTTTTACCGAGCAATTCGAATACCCAGAAAAGCCAGTTCCGGTTGCTGCCCGCTACCGCGGGTTTCATCGATACGATTTAACGACTTGCATCGCGTGTGATGCGTGTGCCAAGGCGTGTCCCGTCGACTGCATATACATCGGAAAAGAACGGGCCGAAGGGACCAAGGGCTTCAAGATAACCGGGTATGCAATTGACTACTCAAAGTGCATGTTTTGTGCTTTGTGTGTCGAGCCTTGTCCGGTTGACTGTATTTTCATGGGTGCCACGCACGATCTGAGCTGTTACAGTCGAGACGGGTGTATTGTCGACTTTTCGCGGCTGCCCGTCGATGTGGCGTGGGGTCGTTCGACATTGAATCCCACCGCCGTCGCCCAATCCAAGGTTTTGGTTGAACCGGTTCACGGAGGGCCGACCAGCTGACCGAAGGCATGCATCATGGGTAATCGCCGAACAAAAAAGCTGTTTACGATCGAGGAAGCCAATAGGTCACTGCCGTTGGTCAGCGCGATCGCTAGCGATTACGTCAAGTTGCATCATGATGTGGCTGATCGGAGTGACCGGCTCGGTGAAATTGCGGCTCGGCGAGACCATGGCAAGTCAGACTTCTACAGCGATGAGGTCGATGTGGCTGTTCGGAAACTGAAAATAGATAGTCGTCGGCTGGATGAGCTGGTTGCTGAATTCCGTCAGTTGGGTGTTCGGCCTCGCGGCTACGATGGCGTTGTTGAGTTTCCCGCGGAGTTATTCGGACGCACTGTAGTGCTCAGCTGGCGTCTGGGTGAACCGGAAATCAGGTATTGGCGGGATCCTGAAATGCAGGGCGGCAAGCGAGTGCCTTTGGATACGGCGCAGGTGGCCGAACAAGGTTGCGGTGGTACGCTCGGGGCTTAATTGATATGCGAGCGACGCTCGCGCACTAGGAAAAAGATATGTCGCCACCTATTGATTCTTCGACCGGCATTGTTGGTTACCTGGCGTTCTTTGGCGGATTTGGCTTCGTATTTGTCTTTGCGAATCTGTTGCTGGGTCGATTCTTGCGGCCGGCTAATCCAAATGAGGAAAAGCTTGAGATCTACGAATGTGGCGAGCCCGCAATTGGTTCCAGCTTCGTTCAGTTCGACCTGCGATTTTACGTTGTCGCTCTCATTTTTATCATCTTTGATGTCGAAGTTGCGTTCTTGTTCCCTTGGGCGACCGTGTTCGGGAAAGCGACGAATCTGGCAGCGTCAAATGGCAGCTTGGTCGAAGTTGTCGATGGTCAGGCTGCGTTGACGAAAAGTGCCGAGCTGACGCTCAAGGAAATGGGCGTTCGATCGCCTGAGATTAGTGGGACGGCAGCAGACGCTGCGGCGATGCTCAATTCAACAATTGACTCGATTGTGAAATTGACGACGGTTGAGGTGTTGGTGTTCTTTGCGATATTGCTGGTCGGTTTTGCGTATGTTTGGCGGATGGGAGCTCTCGATTGGGTGCGTGCGACGGTGTCGCAGCGGCCGGTTGACGTGCCTCGGCCCGCTCCAAGTCCCTCTCGACGTCAAGAGTCGGTTTTGTCGGCATAGACTGCGATTAAAAAGGCATCAAATTCATGGCTGGCGATCAGTTTATCGCCGATCTGCAAAAGCGGTTCGGTGACAAGATTACAGGGCATAACCTCGAAGCGATCGATCCTTGGGTCGAGGTTTCGCCTGAAGGGCTAGTGGAAGTCTGTGAATTCTTCAAAGCAGATTCTAAACTCAAGTTCGACATGCTCAATTGCATCACAGCGGTTGATTACTGCGAGCCCGACCCCAAGAAAGCAAAAAAGGTCGATTGGGAACCGCACATCGAGCTGGTTTACCACCTGTCCAGTATCTCGCTGAAACACACGATTGTGATCAAAGTGAAGCTGCCTCGCTGGAAGGATGACGTCGAAGGCGAGCTGCCAGAAGTGCCGACTGTGTCTGGCGTTTGGAGCACCGCTGATTGGCATGAACGAGAAGTCTACGACTTGTCTGGCATTGATTTTGTCGGGCATCCGAACTTGCGACGGATTCTGTGCCCTGAAGATTGGGTTGGTTATCCGCTCCGCAAAGACTACGAAATGCCGCTGGAATACCACGGGATCCGTGGTCGCTAAAACACACAAGACACCCAACTCTTGGGCTTAAGCAAATATGGCAACGGTTGAAGACCTAAAAACGATCGAAGTCGACGTTCGAACCGACGAAATGTTGGTGAATATGGGGCCGCAGCATCC
>JAGQPC010000729.1 GCA_020426925.1 Planctomycetales bacterium
CGAAGCGTTTGCCTCAACCGGCAGAGTCTGTAGTCGAAGACCCTGCAAAAGCGCCTCGCCAGAAACTGGCCGACACAGCTTCAACGCCACCGCCGAAGGACGGCGACAAACCGATCGCTCCTCCACGCGATCGGGGGCGACCCGCGAACGAAGCGAAGGCGAAGCAATGAAACCTCACGAAGAACAGATTCTTCGCGCTTTGGCCAACGATGTCCGCGTCTTGTCGCTGCCCCAAGTGGCTCGGACTTGGTGGACGAACACTCGGTGGGGTCAAAGCCGAGCGAAAGCTGCGATGGCGGCACTAGAAGGTAGCGGCTGGTTACAGATTCATCGCTCACTCGCCCGGCCGGTAACTGAATTGCAAAAACCACTGATGAGCTGGGCGACAGGAGAAGACGAGCCCGACTTCTGGCACCTATCGCGAGTGCTCCACAAGCGAGCGATGCAGGATGCTTCGATGACGTCGTTTGTGTTCGCTAGTCCCCGAACCATTGTGCTGTTCGGTCAAGGCCGAGCTCCGTCGGTCAAGTTGACGCAAATGACGCACGACCTGCACGTCTCTGAAGTCTATCTCCGTTATCGCACGGACGGACTATCAAGTCGCCATTGGATCAGCGAAGACCGCCTGCCTCGCGAGTGGCCGCTACGCGAACGACCAGATGCTGTCTTGTCGGACGACGAGGGACGCGTTCATCGAGCCGTTGAGTACGGCGGAAACTACCCACCCAAGCGATTGGCTGAGCTGCACGCAGCACTGTCGTCGATCGAACTGGCCTACGAAATCTGGTGATGCGTGACTGAAATGGAAAGACACAAGAAATATCTGACGAAACGAGACCACAAGATTCTCGAATTCATCACGCGATACCGTATCGGTACCAACGCGCTACTGCGTGATTGCTGCTTTGAAGCTGGCATTGGATTGAAGAACGTTGACCGAGTGCTGCTAAGGCTGGTCCGCCGCAAATTAGTGCGTAGGTCAGCGCTCGATACCGGCTGGTCTTACTACACGATGACCAGACGCGGATTGGGCTTAAAAGACAACAACGCAAAGACGCCTCCACCGCTCACCGAACAAACCTTGCCCGTCGTTTTGGCAACGGCCAAATATTGCGTAGCCAATGATGTTCGCCGATTCACACGCGATGAATTTGTTCAGCGCTACCCGGCCTACGTTCGTCCTGGCATTTGCTGCTCGAACTACGCACTTCGTAAGACTGAAACCGGGCACAAGCTAGAGCTGTTGGTAACGGATCGGGGGGGAGCCGCACATCGCATTCGCACGCGCGTGAGACGCTTCATCTGGCAACGCAAAGACATCGCACCGTTCGCGGCGTTGATGCGCGACGGAAAGTTCCGCATCACGGTGCTAACAGCAACCCCTGAACACCGCTGGAAAATCTTGCGTCGCATTGGCGATTCATTCGAACCGGTTGAGGTGGCGGCGGTCGTCATCCCGGACCTTGCAGACCTACTAATGTTAAGGAAGAAATGATGTTTACACTGTTCCCGGAACAAGCCGACGAACTGCTCGATGTCGCGGCATTGCCAAACACTGATAAGACAGAGCTAAACTATCGAACCCGTCCACTGACAGGCGGCCAGGAGTTGAGGCTGACGCTGATCGTAATTTGTGGCGTGTTGCCGGTCATGCTGTTGCTCTCGTCGACGACGCACATCATATGCTCGGCATTGCCCATCTTTTGCGATGCTTACATCTCGCTGTGTATGACCTTTGGCATCTGCCTGTTCGTACGCAGACTTACAGGTGCTTTGCAGCGGTTTGAGCTCTTGGTGGGCTATGGCCTGTTGGCTGCCGGACTGGGAGGAATCGCTTGGGAGCTGGCGAGCCAACTTCACCAATTCTCGCTTGAGATCGCCGTGAGCGTCGCTTGGTTTACAAGTTGTCTGATTGCCAAGCAAGCTGCTGCTTGGGTACTGGTTGGTCCCGCTGTCGATCATGAAACCATGAAACGCTGGCGAGTAAATCTGCCCGGCTTCATGCCACGCGGACTTTCGCTCGACTGTCCCGAGCTTCTCACGTTCACGCTGGGCATGTTGCTTGTGCTGTTTTCGTGGGGATTGTCGCTAGTAGTGCTTTCCTGGTCGCAGGCGGGAATGTTGTTGTGGCCCTTCGCATACGCCGTTAGCGTTCACATCGTCTGGATGGTCTGGCACGTGATTACATCTGCCATTCTTCCTTGGCCCGATCCAGCCGAAAGCTGGATGGCGACGCTTCGAGCGATTCGGACCTTTGTGACCTACAACGTTTACAACTCGCCAGCCGCCGGGCTATTCCGATTCCCAACGAAGTGGCTGCGTCTGACGTGGAACCGCTGGGCACTTTTGGCCCTGACGCTCGGGGCGATCGGTTTTGGATTCGGAGTCCAGTGCCCAAACCCCGTGGCGGTTTGGCAACAGGGCGGTTCTTTCTCAGTTCAGCTTGCTGCGAACGTGTTGCTAATCTGCGCAGCCGGGCCGATCATCCTTTGCTGCACGTTGTGGCTGGTAGCGGGTACTTTGCTGGCGCGGTTCGAAAAAGAGCTTTCTGAACAACAGGACAGCGACACGACGGAGTGGGACAACTACGTCGACCGCATGATCAACTCCAACGACAAACTAGAGCGAGAGCACCTGCTCATAGGGACGAGTGAGACCACGGATTATCCGGTACTTGTCCACCGCAAGATTCACGATCAACACGGGCACATCCTCGGTGACAGTGGTTCGAGCAAAACGGCTCTGGCGATGGCACCACAGGCCACACAGATGATCGCTCGTGCCGATTCGACTGTTGTCATCGTCGATCTCAAAGGAGACAAGGCGTTGTTCGAGAGTTGTCGTCGTGAGGCGGAGAGGACGGGCAAAATGCGATTCCGTTGGATTTCGAACGAAGTTGGAAAGTCAACGTTCTCCTTCAATCCGTTCCTGCAATCGCACAACGCGAAGCTGTCAGTTGAACAAATGACGCAGGAGCTGCTTCAAGGCATGTCGCTCGACTACGGTATCAAGTACGGAGCGGGGTACTTCACTGCGATGAATGAGATTGTGCTGAACAACGTCCTGAAGGAAACGGGGGCTCGTTCATTCGCTGAGCTGAGCGCACATCTTTCCGACCGAAAGTGGTATTCAGAAATCGGCTACGAGGAAGACTGGAAACAGGCGCGTCACTTGAGTGCTCTGGTGAAGCGTCTTGGCGGGAGTCAGATGCTGAATGTCGTCCCCGAAATGGAACAGTACGGGCATGACGTTCACGAGAACGCGATTGATATGGCAAATCTTTACGAGGAACCGCAAGTCATCTACTTGTGGCTCCGTTCGGCCGTCGAACCTACTAACGCGCCGGCCATCGCAAGAATGTTTCTATGGGCCATGTTCACGGCCGCGAGCCACCAACCCCAAGACCAGAACCGCGTCTACTTCTTTATCGATGAAATGCAGCAGATCATCAGCGACGGCATCAAGCTAATTTTCGAACAGTTTCGAGACATGGGCGGGACGATTATCGGAGCCCATCAGACGGCTGGGCAGCTTCGACGCGACGGAACGGATTTGGGAGACACGATCGATTCCTGCACGGCCATGAAACAAGTCTTCCGAGCATCAGACTTGATGTCGCTCGAACGCCTTGAAGCACTTTCCGGCTTGAAATCAGAACACGCAACGACTTGGCATCAACCTTACGAACGTGGAACTGGCGACCTTTCAAACCGCTACGAAGAAATGCTCGCCGAGGAGGGCCTCGTTCGAGTGACTGAGAAGGAGCGTGCTCGGTACGACGGTGATGAGCTACGTGCGATCAGCTCACGGCTGCATTCAAGTCTCGTGCGTTTTACTTTCGGCAGTGGCTACACTCAATTTGCAGGCCGGTCGATTCCTGTTAAGTCATCGTTTCATATTCCATACGACGAATATCTACGTCGTCGCGCACAACCTTGGCCGACCGCTCCCGGAGCTTTCACGATTCAGCCACCCACACAGGTCGATAGCAAGCCGGCGCCCAATGTTTCGGTGCCACTGAATACCGATGAATCGCATGACGGCAGCTTTGAAACGCTTTGCGATGGTGTTTTTGAGTAGTACAAATTGACCAACGTGCCTCGTATAATGAGCGGTTTTGATCCGATGACCGTACCGCGAAGGCATCGACATGTTTCGGTTTTTCTCGTACTACTCACACAAGTTTGCAAACTGGGCAGTTCTGGCCGGCGTTGTCATCCTTTTCTTCATTGGAATGCAGGTCGTCTACAAGTCCAAAGCACTGCTTGGGCTGGCACCCGCACCCACGGTTCGGCCGGCTACTACGGCAGGGCCTGTAACGACTCCGCCGCCAGCCGGAGTGTCACCAGCACCAGTACCAGCGACGGCGAATACGAATTCGCCGTTGCCCGTCGTGCCTGCCGGGCCGACTCCTGCGGAAATCCGTGCTACGCTGCAAGAAGCCCGCGATCGTCTCGTCGAATCTGGCGTCCATGTTGATGCCGCTTTGAAATCGATCAGCGCGTGGAAAACGGAGATACCTCCGCTATTGAAGACCGAAGCTGGCAACAACATCGCTGCTCGCGAAGACTTAGTGGTACGCCTTACCAAAATCGTTAATGAAGAACGAACTTCCGAAGGAGAGCTTCGATACGCAGCTAAACGTATCGGAGCCTTGCGGAGTCAGTTGGGAAAACGAACTACATCATCTTCGCCAACACCGCTCACTCCCCGAGAGCACGACGAGATCGATGGGCTCTACGGATCGACGAGAAGCGCAGACGAAGAATGGAGCGAGGCGTTAAAGGACGCGCGTGCGGTTAAAGTTCTGGGGGACGAAGGCATTACACCGATCCAAGAACTCACTCTTGAGCAAAAGGTCGAAATCGAGGCCGCCAAACAACAACTCGCGGAGTCAGAGGAAAGGAAACGTCGAGAGGAACAGCGAAAGGCGCAAGAAGCTGAATACCAGCGCGAGCAGAAGCGAGTCGCCGCGGAACGCGAACGTGAGAAGGAAAGACTGGCTGCCAAGCGCAAAGAAGAAGCGGAAGCCGCTGCTGAGAAAAGACGCCTGGAGGAAGAAGCTTTGCTGGAACGTGCGCGATCAACCGAGGTCCAATCTGCTCTTGCGATCTTTCTGCACAAACGGGACTCGCAGCCACGGAAGGCGGGTCCCGGTTCAGTCAATTTTAGGTCTACATTCGATTCCGCACCGATGTCGCTGTCGGCGCTCAAGGGCATTGGTGCCCTGGAACCGACGACGGAAGGGCTCAAATGGCTCGCCCGAGTCGGTGGGAGCCGCAAGCTCTCGTCTCCTCGATGGGGAGTTGCCTCACAACCCGGTAACCGGTCGGAGGACGACAAGAAATTGCTCAAAGAGGCCCAAGGATTCCTGAGAGAGTTCGGGCCGATTCTTGTCAAAGATGGAAA
>JAGQPC010000730.1 GCA_020426925.1 Planctomycetales bacterium
GTGGAATCTTTCTTCCATCGCTCTGCGATGCTTGAGCCTAGCTGCACGTGCGTCAGAATCGTGCCTTCGGTAATCACGTTGCCAATGACTCGCACGCGATCTTCTTGAGCGATGTCGAAGTAATCGTCAACTGTATCGACAATCGTGTTCCAAACAAATTCTCGATCTCGAACCGAAACCACGACCGGGTTGGGCAGCGGCCCGACGGCTTCCACCGCGGGAATCTCTTCTCGAGGCCCGATCGGCAGAAACGAACAGCCGCAACATAGGACGAGCGTCGTGACCAGGATTGAACGGAACAGAAACATACGCAGCCTTTAAGCAGATTGAAGGGCCGCGTAGTTTGGCAAGGTGACTATTTAACTGCAATGGAAATTCGACTGCACCGCGTTGCGTGCAAGCTAACACTTGAGTCACTGCTAGCGAGGGCTGGCGATGCGATAGCGATTTGGTTGCGGCGTACGAAGGACAGCTATTTTTGCTTCTTCAGCTTCGACCAGCGGATCAAATCGCGGAATTTCGACCGCGTTGTTTCCCTGTTCGTGCTTGCGAAACAAGAACAGATACGTTTCGTTTTGCGGCCGCCAACGATGAAAGAACAACTCGTTCTTTTTGACGATCGTCTCGCGAAGCAATTCAGACTGTTCGTGGTCTGGGCCTTGGAGGATCTTCACACCGTCCGCAATCTGCTGTGACGTTGCGGTTGCTAGCGCCTCTTCGCCGCACATGACTTTGTACTCACCTTCGGCGAGACCACGAACAGACAGCGTGAACGCTGGCGAGGCGTTGGCTTCGGCCAGTGTTGGAAGTGGGAGCGACGCCAGTGACGCCGTGAACTCGATTCCGCTGTCAGTCTTTTCGATCTGGCTGACTGCTGCGTTGTCGGCACTGCTCTTGAGCGATGACGATTCGATCGTGATTTTCGGAGTTTCGCGAGTAATCCCCAGTCCGCCTTCGATGGCTTCAGCCACGTAGCGATAACCGACTTCCGTAAAGTGCATGCCGTTGTCGGTCAGGAATTCCGGACCGGTAGTTCGATTAGCAAACGGATCGTACAGATCGAGAAATCCGAGCGATCGGCGTTCGGCAAGCTGTCGGATCGCTCGGCTATAAAGCTGCAAATCGCGATTGTACTTCGATTGGTCGGGCAGTGGCGGGCCAAGGCTTTCGTGCTTCAACGGAGACACCAACGTGATCCGCGCGCCCGTTGTTTCGATCGCATTTAGCAACCTTTCGTAGCCTGCAATGAACGGCTCAATTCCGGATGGACCGGTGAACGCGGCGTTAGCTCCATAAGCCACCAAAATCAAAGTCGGCTCGACTAGATGCACTTGCGTTTCCAAATGCTGAAAGCCCTGTTCGACTGAACCGAACCGAGCGCGAGCTTCACCGAAAACGGTGTCGCCACTCCAACCGAGATTCCGGAACACCACGTTCCGATCTGGATAGCGTCGAGTTAGTGCGAGTTCGACAAATCCATATCGCTGCGACCGCTCAATGAACGTATTCCCCAACAAGACGACTCGATCGCCGTCACGCAATTCGAACGGCCCGTCTGATTTAGCTCGAGCCTTCACCACATCAGTTGTTGTGGGTTCTTTGACGACCGAGGCCCATGGCTCCATGTTGCTCGTTCCTAATACAAACGGCTTGTGCCACGGTGTTCGCTGCCGAATCGTTGGATCCCAAGTTCCAGCTCGCTGCAATTTAGCTTGCCAGTTTTCGTCCGTGCCGATTTCCGTGACCGCCCCGTCAGAATCAGTAACCACGATGCGGCCGCGAAACCCAGCTGGCCCATCCTCGTTGCGACACAACAGATAGAAAACGTTTTCGCCCTTATGAATCAAAGGCGTCACGTCAATCCGTGTCGTCTGACTCACGTCGTTCGATGAAGTCACATAGCGATTGTTGACGCGAAGCGTGAAGTGATTATCGACGGCGACTTCGATGATTACCGCCTGTGGATCTGCGTCAAACGTCACCGAACGCTGGAACTCGCATTCACCGACCGGTGCCGATTGATGTGCTTTTTTACTGCCCCAAATCCAAGTTGCTTCCGAAGCGATGGCGAAGTTAGAAAAAATCGTAGCGGCGACCGTCGCAGCGAACGCCAAATGTGTAGTACTCAATCGGGTCACGTGTAAATCCACTCGTTAGTCACTAAATCGATCAGAGCCCAGCTAACGCACGCGAGCTGTGCGTTTCTGCGCCATCTCCGTTTCTTTCAATCGGTCGTGATTGTACCACGCCGCGATGTTTTGTTGGCTCTGCGCGAATTGGGCGTAACGACCAGACTGGAACGCGAGCACTAGATCTCGCGTAGTCATGTCGCCGTCACAATCCCAATCTCCTTCAGCCCAAGTTGAATTGCCTGGGATGCCGTCTTCGAACTCTCTCGCTGTAAAGATCTCAACGAGGTCCCGAGAGTCGAATCGCTGGTCCAGATTCGCATCACCAAAAGTCGTTTGGAATATGACTTCGACCATGTATCGCATATCGGCGAAATCGACTGTCGAGTCGCCATTAACATCAAACAGCTTATCAGCCGAATGTGCAGCGATCGCTTGGCATAAGTGATCCAAATCGGAATCATCAAGCACAGCGTCTCCGTTGAAATCAACAGGTGGTGCAGCGTTTGTCGCTCCCGGAGTCGATGTGCTCAGCAAGATAAAGTTGCCTGTCCCGTCGGGAATACGACCGCGACTGCCTACGGGAGTCGCCGGAAACTCTACGACGTCGGCAAAATACGTTGGCCGACCAGATGCGTCGCTCGCAATGAGCCACACTTCATCCGAGCTGTCGGCGTTAAAGTCGAATGCAAAATCGGGGCTCGAAAGAACTAAAAACGCGTTCGCGTCGATTTCGACCGGAGCGACACGGTGGCGAAGCGGATCGCGAGGTCCGTTCGTGATGTAACCGTCAAAAGTCTGCACTTCGCCCGAAGTATTGAGCAGTTCGACTCGGGCAACGTTGTTCGACGCGTTCTGCGGGAGCACTTCATTGATGACGATAGCTGAAGCAACTGCTGTGTTTTCGGCGCCCGGCGAACCGTGGAACGAGCCACTGGGCTGCCAACTACCTGGCCTCGACGGATCATTCGTCGAAGCGACGCGTTCCAGCGAGCTACCCCGCCCATCCGCTCG
>JAGQPC010000027.1 GCA_020426925.1 Planctomycetales bacterium
CATCTGCATCAGCAACAAACTCGGCTTTCGGCCAATTCGTTTTCGATCGAATCCGTTTTAGCTCGCGATCGGCGACACTCGCTGGCAGCTTAGCCGAAATCGCGCGGACTTGACGATTCACAAGCTGGCCTCGGTCCAGTAACTCGAGCGACCGCCATTCATCAACTGGCTTGATGTTCGCGACCATTCGCCCGCATCCAGCCGGATAGAAACCGAAACGCTCAAGACGCACAGCTACGTCGGCCCCCATCTTCACCAGCATCGGCACGTAGCAATGCTCCAGAAAATCAAACGGTGGAGCCCATTCGTTGTGCGTTCCTCCTTCCAAACGGACTGTCGATGGACCATCACCTAGTAGCAACGGAATCAAAACTGTCTGCAACACCAAGGATGTGCTGCCGGCCGTGCCGATCGAAAAGCTATACTCTCCGGAACGAATGCAATGCGGTTCAAAAGTGATTGTCGTCGAGTGTAATTCCAACCCACTTGTGCGCGCGTCGCAGATTTCAGCAGCGGCGTTAATCGCGGCGAGATGCTGGCGTTTCAGCCCGGGCTTCTTCCGATTTGCTCGGATGTTCGTGATCACAATCGGCGTGCCCGTGATCGTAGCTAGCGCGACCGACGATCGCAGGATTTGACCGCCGCCTTCGCCAACTGAACCGTCGATTTCAATCATTGCTTGAGTTTCCCTTAGATTCGCTAAGCAACGACACACATTTGGACACAAAGTTCGTCGCCCTGTTTTTCCTGGCCTCCGAATTCTCCTCAGTCGCCACTCCCAGCTCACACGACGTTGCTCTAAACTAGCAGACTGGTTTAGATTCAAACCAGATCAAAGCGATTAGACGAAGCAATAGGAAACGCGAGATGACAGACGACGTCAGTGACAACGTAACCAAAGTGGCAATCAACGGCGCGGCAGGTCGCATGGGCAAGCGTCTTGTGGCGCTAGGCAGCGAGGACAAAGAACTGCAATTGGTCGCCGCACTTGAGTTCGCGGAACATCCTGATCTCGGCAAGGATGCAGGTGTCGTTGCGGGTGTCGGCGAAATCGGTGTTCTGCTGTCTAGCGGCCTGCAGTTCGACGTCGACGCAGTCATCGATTTTTCGGCACCAGCTGGGGCGGACGGAATTCTTGACAGTTCCCTCAAGCAATCCGCGCCACTCGTGCTAGCCACAACCGGGTTGGCCGAAGACTTCGGCGAAAAATTGAAAGACGCTGCCGAGCGAATCCCGATTGTGTTCGCTCCAAATATGAGCCTGGCAGTCAATCTGACCATGAAGCTCGCTTCAATCGCAGCGGAAGCATTGAAAGATTACAGTCCCGGCGCAGACGTCGAGATTCTGGAACGACATCATCGCTTCAAAGAAGATTCGCCCAGCGGAACCGCGTTGAAGTTTGGTGAACTCATCAAAGCAGTCATGGGGCAGGAAAAAGAGGCTCACGGTCGTAGCGGCCGCCCGGGTGCTCGGCCACGCAACGAAATTGGCTATCACGCCATTCGCACGGGCGACAATCCTGGCGAACACACAATCGTTTTTGGATTGATGGGCGAAACGGTCGAGTTAACGGTACGCGCAACCAACCGCGATTGTTATGCACTCGGTGCCCTTCAAGCAGCAAAGTTCGTTGCCAAACAACAACCTGGGCTCTACTCCATGTTTGATGTTTTGGGACTGTAAGCCGGTAAGCAAACGGTGCGGAACACGCCTGATGGCCAAATGTGACGAAGGATATTTTTGCGAGGTATGTGGCAAGGACGTCGAGAACATCACGCAAAGCGATCTGTATCTACGTTACGTCATCGGCGAGCTCGATCCCGAACTGCTCCACATCAAGGCCGAGCGTCACATTACCTGCAATCCGATCCTGGCGCAGTTCATCGTCGATGACGCATTCGATCCGGTTGCGACCGATGACGACTTTGACAAGCGGACGCTCGACGCAGAATACGTCCGCGAACGCGAGGATTTGGTCACGCGAGGCTGGCGGAGACTGCGCGAGGTTTGGACGGAAGACAAGTCGATTTTGGACTACCCGCTAGCCGAGGTCATCGATCGATTGAAGGGCGAGTAGCCGTAACCGCCGAAAGGAACCACAACGAAACTTGTGAATTTATTTGGAGCAGAGAGGAGGGGATCTTTAGCATTAGCAAGATCCGCTACGGGCATTACTGCGCAAACGCTTCACGCATTCGCCGGATCTGATCAAGATCGATGCCTGCGGGTTCTTTGTCCAGAATCCAATCTAGATCCTGAAGCGCCGCTCGCTTTCGCCCTTCCTGATGCAGCAGGACTGCACGCATTCCTCGCCACTGAACAGAATCCGGTTCAATGGAGACAACCGCCTCGCAATAGCGGAGCATCGACGCGGTGTCGCGTCTCGCTTGCGCCAAACCATGCAGGTTTATCAGCATGCGTACGAGGATTTCTTGAGGCCGCGACGTCTCAAAATCGCTGGCAGCAACGCGCCGCCCACTGGTCGTCGCTACCAAGATTCCAGCATCCTCGCGAGACAGTCGCTTACCACGGTCAAACACATCGATTAGCTGGGCCTCGCCACCTGTCGGCTCGTGTCGCACAACGAAATGTCCCGGCAGTCCTACTCCAACCACATTCAAATCCAATCGCTTCGCAAGAGACATGTACAAGACCGATAACGCGATGGGCAGCCCTTCGCGATCATCAATCACTCGGTCCATGTGGCTGTTGGCTTCGTTGTAATAATCGGTGCGACTTCCGTGAAACGCGTTCCTGGCAAACAAATAGTCGTCGAGCACTGCCAATCGATCCGGCGCCGGCATGTCCGGTTTGAACTCACTTCGGATTTCGTCCGCCATCGCATTGACAGCGTCCATGTACGTTTGCACGTCGAGTTCCGGGTTGTCCAGCTTCGCGATTAACAATGCTCCCGCCAGCATGTCAACTTCGCCATCAGCACTGGAAACACTTTTCGAAAGCTCGCGACATATAGCCGCAACGTGAATGTCCTGGCCAAGCTTTCGTATCTCTGCCGCTTCGTTCTCTAGAGCACGCGCCTTTCGTTCGAGCAGCGCAAGACGCTGTTCCACATTCGTCGCGTGCGATTCCAAATCTTCGCTCATCAATGCGGAGCGAGCAGGCAGTTGTTCCAACTCTTCCTCAAGCGATATAATTTCTTCGGCTGCAAGTCGCATGCTGTCAACTTTTTCGCCAAACCGAAAGTTTTTAAATTCCGCTTTGGTTTGGCGAAACTTGCACAAGCCGATCTGGCCTGGAGGCTGCCGCACCGAGTCAACAGTGACAACTTCATGTCCGTTCACGAAACCGACAATCTTGTCTTTTTCGACTCGAACTTTGATTTCGTTCCACTCGCCCTGCCGGTAATGATCCGTCTGAAATTCACGCAAAACATTCCACGAAAACACGGTCGGGCCTTCAAAGCTTGTCAGCCTCATGCGTCCCGCGGACGGATAAAAGCCGTAATGCTTCGCGTCGCCGTCAGAATGAAACGTTAATCCCGCCGCTCCTGCTTCATCGTCAAGCTTCACAGAAACAGCCAGTTCAAATGGAATGGTCGGTTTTTTCGCTACCGCGTGCAACAGCAGAGACCGCCCACCAAATCCGTCACCCGGTTCAGATACTAGAATGCGACCGCTTCGCTGGCGCCACCGAGCCCCCATTGTCGCTTGCCATTTCTTGGCGTCGAGCTGTCCGATCGTTTTCCAGCGTTCGATTGAAATCGGATTAGGCTTTGCGATCAGCTTTTTCAGTTCCGCGATTTTGACTGCGAATCCGAACGACTCTGGACCAGTCGACTTCATCGTGATTACACCGTGAACTCGCCCGTGCATGTCGAGCAGCGGGCCGCCGCTATTTCCAGGCTCGATCGTCATGGCCGCTTGCCACATAGGAACGCCATCGAAATCTCGTTCCCCTGCAATGATCCCATTAACGACCGTGTTTTTGAGTCCCAGCGGATGGCCGATCGCGATGGCCGGCTGACCTTGTGCAAACGATTCATCGGCAAGCGACAGTGGTTTAAGATTCTTGTTTGGATCGACGCGAACGATGGCTAGGTCGAGAGCCCGATCGGACGCAAATACCTCCGTTACTTCGATTCGCTCTCCGTCGTGCGTTTGAATCCAGATGGGACGAGCTTCCCCGATCACGTGAAAGTTCGTCGCGATCAGCCCTCCGTCGTCAATAACGAACCCCGTACCTAACCCCGATTCGTCTCCGTCACGTCCTTCGGTCGTCACGACAACGATACTCGGCCGCGAATCGAGCACGATTTGCTCGACCGATTTAGAAATTGAAACGTCTGCGGCGTCGGCGACTTTGTTCGTATCTTGAGCGACGCAAACGCTGGCCAGCGACATACTAATAGAGATGATTGCTATGCGATTCATGCCCACAGTATACCGTGGACAATTGGCTGAGCACCGGGTCCTCGGCAAAACTACGTGAAGCGCCACTGCTCGTCCGACCATCATTCACGTGAGCGAAGTGCGTCCAACTTCGCCTTTAGCTTGTCCGTTGGCTGACCGCTGTCGGTTGCGACTTGAATCGCAGTGCGAAGAGTTTCGACAGCTTTGTCACGTTGATCGTTCGCGGAATAGGCGTCAGCCAGCGTGTCGAGAATCGCGGGAACTCGCCGATTCGAAATCTCGCAGGCTCGCTGCGCCAGCGCGAGTCCTCGAGCCAGATTGCGGATTTCCGGTTTGTCCGTCGATATCAGCAACCACGCGATGTCGTTCATAACTAGCGGATTGTTCGGCTGCCGAGACAACATCTGTTCGTATTGGTACAAGCATTCGGCGATTCGACCGCCCGACTGCAGCAGGCTTGCAAGAGCGGCTCGAGCGACAAGCAAATCGGGCACAAGTTCGATGGCAGAAGTTAACGCTCGCTGGGCACTGTCCGTCGATTTTTGTTTCGCCAGTTCGACTCCTACGCGAAAGTACGCGTTTGCGATCTGATCTCGCGACCAAACGCTTGCTTCGTTCGTTTCCTGGCCTTTTGCGAGCGGCATCAAGTGACGGTCTAAATAGTGCAATGCGTCCACAGCCAGATTCGCCGACAACAGTTTTTCAACCATCGACATCACGTCGGCAGGAACAGGGTTCACGTACCAACGCCCCGGAAACGGTACCGCCGAGTCACGATTATCTGAATCGCTGAGAGCGACCCGACCAATGTCACGAAGCAACATCTCGTGCGACACAGCGCCTTTGTAAATCGCGGCCAACCTTCCATCGCGATCTAGCAGAAGACTCATCGGCACCGAAAGCTGGTTTTCACGACTGACAAACATTCGCTGGAGCAGATCGACTTTCGTAGTCGTCGACTCGACCGCAATTCCGCCACTGAATTCGTCTTTGAGCGACGCCACTGCTTGCGTCGCGTTTTCGCCATCGACGCACAGCGCCACAACCGAAATTCCCTTTTCACGCAATTCATGCTTCGCGGCGGCCAACGCGTGAAGTTCCTCAACGCATGGTTGGCACCAAGTTGCCCAAACGACTACGACCGTCGCGTTGCCTCCAGCTGATTTCACCGCGTGAACGGAATCTTGCTGATCGGTGAACTCCAAGTCGGGAATCGGCATGCGGCGGTGAGGGACGATCCGGATTGGGCTCACAATCGGTTCTGGCATGTTCTCGCGAGTGCGGCGGGCGATGGCCGTATGCCCTGGTCGCTGCCAGGACGACGCCAAGCCCGTGCCTTGAACGATTCGATAACGTCGACCGACTTCAAGTTGAGAAAACTGTTCAATGTTGCCATCCGGCCAGCGGACACTAATTCCGTCGATCGAACCGACTTCGCCTAAACCGAAGTGCAGCCATTTGCTCGCCTGCGAAAGATAGCCTTCGCCAGCGCGAAGCGTCTTGACCGACCGTGCCGAATTGGAATTTGGATTGATGGTCACTCGAGCACCAACCGCATCTCGGTTGCACGAAGTACCTTCCAGTCGAAACGCAATCCAATGGCCTGCCCTCTCGGTTTCCTCCTTGCGTGCATCGTCAATCGTTTCGTTTCTCAGAAATCGAATCCGCGGGCTGGTCCGATTGCTCTGCCACACATCTAAATCACCGTCGTGATCCCAATCAACTGCGGCGAGCCCGCGCGAATCGGACGGAAAATCAAACCCGGTTACGGACGAAACGTTTGCGAACTTGTCTTTGTGCGTGTTCAGATACAGGCAGTTCCGCTCGAGACCGCTCAGGGATTGCCCTTGCGTAAGCAGAGCACTCAACGCGTCCCAAGCCTTTAGATAGCGGCTGCCTACAGCCTTTTCGGATGCGTTCGCTGGAACGTCTTCCGGTGATTGCGCCGCAACTCGGCGCCACAAAAAACTTCACAAGTCATGCGGGTCAACACTGGTCACCATGCCATTGCCGACCAACAAATCGTCCCAGCCATCGTTGTTGAAATCCACAAAATTCGATCCCCACGACCAACGGCCCATCTCAACATTCGACGCGACACTAACGTCCTCGAACGATCCGTCGCCAAGGTTGCGAAACAGAGTGTTGCCTCGGGCATGACGCTGAAACTTCGCTCGCAGTTCGTTCGACGGGTCGTCTCGAAAACGGCGTTGATACGTGATTCGGTTTCCAGCCGATGAAAACATGTTGCCGACATACAAGTCGATCAATCCGTCGCGGTCATAGTCTCCCCAACTAACCGACATGCCTGCCGACATGTCTTCGACTCCAGCGGCAGCAGCAACGTCAACAAATCGGCCACCTTCATTTCGATAAAGATTGTTGCGTCCGAAATCGTTCGCGACGTACAGATCTTGATCGCCATCGTTGTCGTA
>JAGQPC010000028.1 GCA_020426925.1 Planctomycetales bacterium
AACGCATGACGGCGTGCTTCCCGGTGCTGGCCGAGGCGGGAACCGAGGATGAGTTGGTGCTCCGCGGCGATACCAACGCCTGGACGTGGGCCGGCAAGCAGATTAAAGATCGGCGACGGAAGCGCCAAGTGTTGATCCGCCTGTGCGATGGCCAGCCTTCTCTTTGGGCGGCCTCGGACATCTGCCTGGAGCTAGACGTGCAACGCGATTTGGAAAGCAAATCCAGCACGCCGTCGGACGAAGGTCCGGTGGTGGATATCTTGGACATCATTCACGTTGCTGGCTACGTCTGGGCCGCGGCGCGAGCCTTCTTTGGCAAGGCCGAAGCGCCCGTAGAACGATTTGTGCGCGAACGGCTGCTGCGGATCTTGCAAGGTGAAGTGTTGGGCGTCATCACCGGAATGCGGGCAATGGCGACGCGACGAAAACTGAGCGGCGAGAAACTGAAAGAGATAGCCAAGACCTGCAACTATTTCGAAAACAACCTGGAACGCATGCGGTATGGCGAATATCTGTCCGGTGGCTATCCGATCGCCAGCGGCGTGATCGAAGGTGCATGCCGCCACTTGGTGAAGGACCGGATGGAACGTACCGGAATGCGATGGCAGCAACCATCGGCAGGTTCAATGCTCTTCGTACGCTCTTTGGCGGTTACCGGCTTATGGGACGAATTCCAATCGCACCGCCAAGCCGAACAACAAGCCGAACTTCATCCCCACCGATCAATTCTGGAAAAATACACACCCGCGATCACACTCGCTGCATGATGCTGCATAATACTGAACGGCGGAACGCCGGTTACACTCGTTCCAGAAGTGGCCAAGACTGAGTCAGAGAATATCGGACGAAACCTTGAGGCGGCAAAAAGGGAGTTCGCGACAGTCCGCGCGGCGCTTGGCGGCAACAAGGAAGCACTGGTCGCGTTGGATGGGATCGGCAAGCACCTGAACAAGGCTGCTGAGACACAGAAATCTCTGCACGAAGAATGTTGCAAGGATTCTCCCGACAGCGGCGTGTGTGCTGGTTGCTGCAGTGACATCACGAAGGAACTAGACAAAGCCGTCGCAGAACACGACGCTTTAATGCGGACGCTACAAGGTCAAGTAAAGACTGAAGCGAAAACGGAATAGTGCCGATATCGAGGATCGTCAACGCACGAGGCGGATTCGACGCAAGAAGCGTTCCATCAATGACACGACCGTGGTCGTACGATGGCCCATCCAAGGCCGTCGTACGAACGCTTTCACTCAACAACGTAAACCTATTCGTCCCTAGGGAGTTAGGAATCCTTCGGGCGAATGCCCTCGGTTGGTTTCGACGAAGTTACGAATGACCTCGCGGTCGAGCGTATCGAGCTTAAGGAGCCGCGCCCACGATGCGAGTGAGATCATCGAGTCATTCTCAGCTCGCGGCGTTAGGATGACACCGACGCCACCGCCGTTCGCATTGGGACTGCCATCTCGTACCAGACGTTCCAAGGCTTGGAGATCGCTGTTGCTGATCAAGTTGGGGTTATAACTGATCCAAACATGACCGTGTTCAAGATTGTGGATTAGATCTTCGTTTGGTTGCTCGGTGGAGTATATGCCGGTAGGCCGGGGCGTAATGCCGGGGTTTTGGTCAACGCCTTGTGGGTCAAATCCGTGGTGTGGTCCATACGTGGGCGGGTTTGAATAGCGGGAGTAGTCAACAGCCCCGTCAACATGGTCCGCGGTGATCGGCGGTGCCCCGGCGACCAAGTCGGTGCGTACTCCGAGCAAGTCTGGATCAGTGAATGCGCCAGGGGTGACGGTTCCGAATGGTGGGTTATTGATCGCCGAGATTGTGATACGAACGGTGCCAATGTTCGAATCGAGAGTAGCGTCCTGGGCACGGTACGTAAACGAATCAGAACCAGAGAATCCGCTGTTCGGAGTATAGGTGAACGCCCCATCACTGCTGAGGTCCAACGTGCCGTTAGAGGGTTGAGCAGCAATGAGAGCGGTCAAATCGTCATCTTCGATGTCACTATCGTTGGCCAGTAAACCGTTTTCCACATCGACGACCAGAACGATATCTTCCTCGGTAGTGTACGAGTCCGATGTTGCGATCGGAGCATCATTGAGTGCTCGGACGACGATTGTCGCTATTCCGATGTCCGTGAAGTCACCGTCACTAACTTGGTATGTGAAGTCGTCCGTTCCAGCAAAATCGGCATCCGGTTCGTAGGTGAATGATCCATCGCTTCTGAGCACAACTTCTCCGTGATCAGGTTGACGCTCAATCGATGCGTTCAACGTGTCTCCGTCAGCATCGCTATCGTTGGCCAGAAGGCCGGAGGCAACAGTGCGATTGAGGGTCTGATCCTCGTTGACTTCGTATGCGTCGTCGGTAGCGATGGGAGCAGTTTCGTTCAGGTTGCGAAGGTGTACCGTCACGCTTACCCGCGAACTTGTACCGTTGGCAGCGATGACATCGAATGTGAAACTCGAATTCGTTTCGAAATCGAGAGCGATTTGATCGGTCACCGTTAATTCGCCGGTTTCTTGATCGATTGCAAATGGCGCCTCGCTGCTCGGGTCGATCGTGAAGAGCGGCGACGCCGTATCTACTGTGACCTGACCAACCAACGTGCCGACGGCGCTGTTCTCGTCGAGCGTGAAGGTATTGTCGGGGGCAGGCGTGACGTTGATGCTGACCGTCGCAGTGTCTGTCGCACGACCGTCGCTTACCGAGTAGGTGAAGGTGTCGACACCGGAGAAGTCGTTGTTAGGTGCGTATACGAAGGAGCCTCGTGCATTTAACGTGACACTGCCGTTGGTGGGTAAATCGACAAGTTCAGAAGTCAGTGTGTCACCGTCAGGGTCGGTATCGTTCGCAAGTACGCCGGCCGCTTCGGGAACAACAAGTTCCTGGTTTTCTTGAACCGTGTAATCGTCGTCTGTGGCGATCGGAGGTGAATCGGAATCGTTCGGCTCTGTGGGCTGAATTGGAACTTGGCCACTTTCGCGAATCGACAGGGCTAGTGATGTATTTCCGGCCATGTCTTCCGCTACGGCAACTGCCTCGCGAAGCAACTGCATCGCAGGCGGTGAGGACGCGAAGAACCAATTTATTCCGACAAATTGCGGTTGAACCCCCTCCTGCGCAAAGTTATTTTCGTCTGATTCCTGGTCATCTGAGAGGCTGACATCCATAGTCTGGTTGTCGTTCGACATCGAGGGATTGCCGTTGACAATCGCCGGGGAATCTCGTTTCGACACTCGATAGTTTCCCGGTTCGAGGTCGTCGAAAGAATAGAAGCCTTCGTCATCAGTCATCGTCGTTGCAACAGGGATGGAGCCAGACGTATCGTCATCGACGAGACTCATTACGATACCGGGAATGCCGAAGTCCGTCTCAGTCCTCTGGGCATCAGCGTTTGCGTCGATGTAGACGTATCCAGAGACAAAACCTGCTGCGTGCAGCATGGCCCGACTCTCTAACGCTTCGAACCATCTGACGTTGTGTAGGCTGCGATTAGAAGTTCGAATAGCCTGCTTCTTCAACTTGAAAATCCAGCGGAAGGGATTACTTGTTCGCATGTATGATCTCTTCAACTTTCGAACGGACGTCGACGAGGCAATGATCGGAATACGGTCCACGAGGCTCCCGCTACAGTCATGATTGGACCGGCCGCGGGCAATGGGTCGTGGTAAACGCAAAACTCTGACCCGAAATCGAGAGATTTCAACGGTTCTCCGTATACCCATTCAGGGTATTCAAGAGTGTAGCATTTTTAACCCGCCTATTGCCGCCAAAAGCGAATAGTGCAAACGCCGGTGATCGACCAAGACTGTTGCACGATCAGCGCTCACGTCGTCGCGTCGAGGTATCGCCTATTCTCTTAGCGGCGAGCCGTGCGGGAAAGGTGAGCCAATGCCCGGCTTCCGTTCCGCCGGTAGTGGTGCCCCGATTGTCGTATCGCGATACTTTGTGCCAGCGGTCATCATTTGTTCGGTCCTGGCTTTCATTGGCTGGTCAGTGTTTGGCCCGGGGCTTCGGTTGGCTCATGCGTTTCTTGGGACAATAGTGGTGCTGTTCATCGCATGTCCTTGCGTTTTGGGCTTGGCAACATCTGGTTGTCTGTTGTTTGTTCAGTTCATCATATTGCCACACATGGCGCAGCGCCCCATGACCAACATCATGACGCCGATCACCAACGCCAGAATCACTAGAGTTCCAACGATGCCGGCGATCACTCCCATGCCGGTACCGCCGAGCCTCTGTTTGATTGACTCCATTTGCTGACCCTCCCTTCGCAGCTAACTGCGTCAGACGTTCTCTTAAACTAATATTCAAACCGCACCGGCCGTTATACGCATAGATGCCGGCTGGCGCGGAAATCTCGTTACAGCGCATCCAACGCCTAGTTGGACGTCGATTCCTCTCCGCCGCTTTTCTTACCCTTCATCATTTTCATCTTTCTCATTCCCTCCATTTTCCTCTTGCACATGGGGCACATGCCGGACTCGTTCCTCATATCTTTGGACCGCATCATCGCGATTTCCATCATCGACATGGCTTCGTTGGTAGATTCACCGAGGATCGACTGCTGTTCCGCCGTCAGGATCTTCGCTGCCTTTCGTTGTGCTTCCTCGGCGATGGACTTCAATTCCTGCTTTTGCTTTTCCGTCAATTTCAGTTCGTCCGCTCGTGCCATTAGCAAGGGTGGGCTGTCAGAGGTCAGCCTTATTCCGTTCAGACCAGCCATCATCGGACACATTGACTTGGCCTGAGTCTTCTTGTCGCGGTCATTCGTTGTCTGCGTCGACTCCTGAGCGAATGTCAGCGACTGAAACGAGACGGCGAAAAGTGAAACGAGAATCAATCCAGCACCGGCAATCGCCCCAAATTGTTGTTTTCTGTTCTGGTAAGTCTTCATCTGTTTTCCTTCTAAAGAAGCGGTTAAAACGTTGCCGCCACGTTTGGCAGCACCAAGTTGAGATTCCGCAAACCGCATTCCACACGGGGGTCTACTCTCCATAGAGCGTGGCTGAGTGTCCATCCGCCATGACGATGGCAAAGACAAACGCTGCTGAAGCCACCTTCCCCCAAATCAGCATGCTACGGGTCCAGCAGACGATGATTCACTTTCGCAAACGCGATTGCACGCACACCGTCGACGGACGATGTGCGTGTTGATCGCTTTGCTGATTCTGGCCACTAAGCAGCCATCGAGCCACAAGTGTCGGCACAGGCACGGCACGACTCGACGCACTTGTCCATACCGCCAACCTTTTCGCAACTGTCGGCGCAAGCCTTGCAGATTTCTGCACAGGCTTTGCAGTACAGCGCGTGGTGGTCTGAGTTTCTCGACATGAAGTCCACGCACGCGGCACACGCCGCGATGCAATCGAGCATGGCTTTGACGTGGTCCTGCTGCGTGTGGTCTCCACCGACCTTCAGGCAGTGCTCGCTAAGCGTCTGAGCACAGGTCACCTGACATTCATGGCAATTCTGGATACAGGTATCTTTGGAAGTTGCTGTCTGGGTCATCGTTTTCTCCTTCGTTGTTTCGTTCGTCCGAGCAAACCATTCACTCAGCCCTCGGCTTTTCGTCGCAAACGGCATACCGCATGGGGGTATTTGGCGTAGAATTAGCAGGAGAGATCGGGAAAGGCCATGACACAGATCATAGAGGGATAAAATGAGCAAAACGGACACTCAAACAACTGACCCCGTCTGCGGCATGACGGTCGATCCGGAATCAGCGCGGTCGTCGAGCTACCAAGGCAAGGATTATTTTTTTTGCAGCGAGTCCTGCCAGCTGAAGTTTGACGGTGATCCCTCGGCGGCGGTCGCAAAAGCTGCTCAGCAAGAAGCCGAGCAACAGGAAAAAACTCACTCCGCGCATAGTTGTTGCTCGCATGACGGAGCCAAGGGGACAATTGAGAAGAAAGTGGCCAGTGACCCGGGTGCCATCTACACCTGCCCGATGCATCCCGAAGTTGAGCAGGTTGGTCCGGGTGACTGCCCTATCTGCGGCATGGACCTTGAGCCGAAATTCGTCGACTTGGCGGACGACGGAGATGAGCAACAGTACCGTGACATGAAACGTCGGTTCTGGGTCGGCGTCGTTCTGTCAGTGCCGCTGCTGATACTCGCAATGGGACCAATGGTTGGTTGGAATCTCGCTGAGACGATGTCAGATTCTGTTTTCGGCTGGCTGCAATTCGCTCTGGCAACGCCCGTTGTTTTCTGGTGTGGCTGGCCGCTGCTGGTTCGCGGTGTGAAGTCGTTTCGCACGATGAACCTAAATATGTTCTCGCTGATCGGCATGGG
>JAGQPC010000731.1 GCA_020426925.1 Planctomycetales bacterium
TTGCTTGTCGGAGCTTGTCCGCGAGATACCTCCATGAATTCTTACTCCGGCATTGAGTTGGAAACCGCTTGTTCCGTCGGGATCAAACAATTCCACGGACGTTGGACGCTCCCAGTCAGCTCCGCGCGATGTTGGATGGTCGAAAATTCCTTGATCGCCAAACAGATGCTCGCGGTTGAGCACGAGGGACATACTCGGCAGAGACAGTAACGCATCCTCAATGACACTCGTATACTTGCCACCAAACAAATCTTGTCCGTCCGAGCCGATTACGTCTGGATCCATTTCGTAATCAGGCCAGGTATCCGGGAATCCCGCTGCGATTGCAGATGAGTCCGACTGCTTGATCGTATCACTTACAAACAAATAGCTGGCTGTGCTGAATTCGCGGCTAGCCGCGCCGTCTCTAACGACTACCGCCCGCACAATCGTGGTTGACTCAATTAGGATCGGATCTGAGTACACGCGGCCAGTCGGTCCCGTTGGGTCACTCCCATCGGTCGTGTAGTAGATTGTTGCCCCGCTGGTAACCGACGACATGGCCAGCAGAAATGGTTCGTCATAGTAGCCATGCGGATGATCGAATCCGACCGGCTCGGCAAAACCAGCCTCAAAAGTCGCTGACAAATTCGGACCCCCGGGAGTCGGATGCAGCAAGAAGCTTGGTTGATTGCTTGGTTCCGAGACTGCAACCAGTTCCGCATCCAGCAGAAAATCGCCAGTGTTCGACGCAGCATTCAAACCATGGATTGCTAGAAGATTTGTCCCGGCTACGAGGACATTGTTCGGAACGGTGATGTCTTGGAACTCCATCGCATCGTGATTCGAGTGTGTCTTTGTCGCAGCCGAATTCCAAGCCAAGGTTTGGGGAGCGTTCCGGCTAGCAATTGGAATACCGTTAATGAATGCCACAAAGCCGTCGTCATATTGCACACGCAGTTGTAAATCCTGCAGTCGTTCGCGGGGGTCGTACTGAAACTCCTGCCGCATCCAGACTGAGGTGTTGTCAATAGCTTCAACCGGCAACCGAGTGTCCAGAATAGATTCGTACGACGGACCGTCATCACCAGTGCCATCAATTTGCAAGTTGTCGATGACAAGTGCCGAGTCGGCATTCAGGTCAATTGCCTGCGCCACTCCAATTCCAAGCGTATAGGTGCCTGCAGTCGAGGCTACGTGCGTAAACTGATGAAACCGGGTTTCCTTTGCAAATCCCACCGCTGAGGAATCGAACAAAGTAGATTCTGGATTGGCTAGCTGCAAAATCGACGTTGAGTCGGAAACGAAAGCAAACGCAAAATCACCATTGCGAAGTTCATTCGTGAGAAAGTTCCAGTCAAACGTGATCACGCTACCTTCACGAACTGTGATCTCACGTTTAATTGTGGCCACGCTTTGAACGTCGCCGACATTCACGGTGTCCAACGACGAACGAGGAATACCTAAATAGAATTCGGCTCCAGCGCGGGTCGCACTACTATCCTTTGTCGTTGCGACTGCCATGTAGTTACCGTTCGTTGGAGCCAGACCAAACTCGTCATCGACGACGTCGACTGGTCCTCGGTTTTGCCAGCTCGAAAGATCCTGCTGTTCGAATCCTCCGTTGTCGAGACCAGGAAGGCTGTATCCGATCGCTCCTCGTGCCTGCTGCCAGGCACTGTCGTCGTAGGCAACGTTCTCTCGCCAACTAGCGTCTCGCGAGTCGTTTTCAGTTGGAATCTTGAATGTTCGAACTGCGTCACGCGGTGCCAGAGAAATTTCTGTACTGGTAGGGCCATACGAAATGTCAGAAAACTGCGGCGGATAAGCAGGTTCGTATTCGTCTGCTATGGACTGGTCCGGTCTGACGAGCGCCAGATATTCGCCATCGGTAGAGAGTTTAAAGTTTGTGTGCAGTTCATCCGTGGGGCTTCGGCGATTGTTGCCAGAAGCGTAAACGATTTGGTAACCGTTTGCTGGGATAGTGATCGCCGGGAAACGCCATTTGGCGTGATCGTCGGGTGAATCTGTCAACGCCCAGTTCGATAGATTCACAGTTTCTGGCGTAGGATTATGAAGCTCAATCCAATCCGAGTAGTACCCGTCCTTGTCAGCCAGCGCCGAATCGTTGTTGGCCAGGAACTCGCTGATGTACACCGAGTCCCTCGCGAGCAAAATCCGCTCGTCAAGTTTTTCGACTCGTAAGCCCCTTCGTGTTCGACTCAAAGGATTTCGACGCATAATGATGGCGAGTTTTAATCTATCGCCCGCAAAGGCCGTGCGAGTAATCGGGGACGACGAACTGTTTCTACCGGCGGCAGCGTATTGGCATCCTTGTCATGAGTAACATTGAATTGGTTTTCGAGGCTGGCAGGTAATCGCGCAGCAACATCTTGGCAGAGCGAGAGCAAATCTTGACCTTGGATCTGCATCTTAGCTTCAGCTGCTGCAGGCAATTCGTAGTTCCCAGCTTGAAATGCCGCCACCAGATCGCTGGTGCTGAAGTCACCATCGCACGTCCAGTC
The DNA here is from genome assembly GCA_020426925.1 of Planctomycetales bacterium. GTDB lineage: Bacteria > Planctomycetota > Planctomycetia > Pirellulales > Pirellulaceae > JAGQPC01. The sequence goes on from JAGQPC010000731.1 coordinate 2,505, forward strand.
TCCTTCACTCCATGTCGAATTTGCAACAATCCCATCCTCATATTCATTCGCTTGGAAGACGGTAACCAAGTCCTGAGTATCAAATCGGCCGTCGAGATTTGCATCTCCGATCGGCACACCGCTGGAAATGTGCTCGCGGCATTCTCCGAATGCAGGGCCAATCTGTAACGCCAAGTCAAGTCGGCCGCGTGGATCGGTTGTGCCAACTGGATGTACACCCGCAATGAATTCTGCCTGTGACAAGCCTGTGCGAGCCAAATTCGGGAGATAGATCCGTTCAAACGACGGTGTTACGTACACCGCAATTCCATCGTCCGTATCCCATGCAATCCGGAAGAATCGATTGGCGTTTGCCTCGTCGAAAGATCCCACGATATACCTGTCTTTCGCATCAACTGCTCCTGTAAAGTAGCCCTGCGGCGAACTGAGCTCGACAGACTCGATAAGGATATCGATCACTTCAATCAAAATGTCGCCAGTTTCGGGATCATACGTGAGGACTCCATTCGCTTCGTCAACATGGACAAACGTCGACTCCGGCTTTGGAATCAAGAGGAACTCATCAGGTAGCCGGGAAGGAAATTCTTCAATTTTGCCAAGACGGACGTTACCAAGATCGCCTCCGCCGATCATTGCACCATCGATCAATACATC